>CAZCBU010000030.1:0-3020 GCA_964496995.1 uncultured Sulfurovum sp. | reverse complement strand
TTTTGCTTCATTCGCTTTCTCCTCTTCACACATAAGCCCCATAATTCTTTTAATAGAATAGATGGTCTTTTCAGGGTTCGTTACCGCCTGTCTCTTTGCAGATTCACCGACAAGCACTTCTCCTTTGTCTGTAAACGCTACGATGGAAGGAGTTGTATTCTTCCCCTCTTTGTTTGCGATGATTGCCGCTTCGCCGTTTGTATAGACTGCCATTGCAGAGTTTGTTGTTCCTAAGTCAATTCCTAATACTTTTCCCATGATCTTTTCCTTTTATTTAATATTGATTTATTGTTGTAGGGAGGGTTTCAGCCCGCCTTCTACATTTTCTAACCGTAGTATACACTTCTCATTACGAAAAGAGATGCAACTTTCGTTGCAAACACTCACGTTTTTATAAAGATTTTAAAATCTTTGTTTTTAGCGTCCCCGCCTCTACTTGCTATTTGCAAGTAGAGACCATAGCCGGTCTGAGGACTCTGTCTTTGATCGTGTAGCCTTTCTGCATCACCTGAACGATATCACCGCTTTCATGCGCATCACTCTCTACCTGCATGATCGCCTGATGTACTTCAGGGTTGAACTCTCCTTCACAGACGATCTCTTTAATATGGTTCTTCTCCAACACTTTTTTGAGCTGTTCATAAGTAAGGTTCACACCCTCTTTCATCTTCTCCAGTACTTCTGAGCTATGTGCTTCATCAGCCCCTTCAATGGACTCCAGCGCATTTTCAAAAGAATCGATCACAGCCAGCATATCTCTTGCAAAACTCTCATTTGCGTACGATACGGCATTCATTTTGTCTTTTTCCAGACGTTTTTTGCTGTTTTCAAAATCGGCATGCGCTCTGAGAAATTTGTCTTTCCACTCGGCAGCCTCTGCCTGCGCAGCCTCAAGAGGGTCCGTCTCTTCACTCTCTTTTACTTCTGTCTCTTCTTGAGATTCCGGTGTCTCTTCTGTCTGCTCTTCTTCAAGCTTTTCATTCTCTTGACCCATGGGCATCCTCCTTTTGTCTAAATTCTCTGCATGATTATTTTATGCTTGGCGGTATTATACAACATTGAGTGTAAGTTTGTCAAGCCTTTATTTAACAAAAATATTAAACTAACTTTAGCCAAGTAGACTAAAGTTATAAAAATGTTATATTTGTCATATATTTGGCACACTCTTATGCTATACTTATATTTGAGGAATAAAAAGAGGACGGGAAGTAAGTCTATTATGCATAAATCACTTGATAGAGAACTGGATGGATTGTTACAGAAAAATAGCCAGGCATCTTCCGCAGACTATCATTATTTTTTAAAATTCATCACACTGCTTACAGAGGGGGCTGGACAGAGCAGCAGCTTCCTGCAACACTCCAATATCCCAGGAAAGAACTTCTCCAACACTATTGAAATAAAAAATAGAAAATATCTCAAAGCGCTCCTCTCTTCCATACCGGATCTTATTTTTCTTGTAGACCGTAACGGAAAATACCTCGATGTTTTCGATGAGGGGAAAGAGCATCTTCTGAACCTTTCCAAAGAGGAGATCATTGGCAGAAACATCAAAGATATTTTCAATACTTCCCTGGCACAACAGTTTCTGGAAACACTTGAAAATGCATCCTCCAGGCAGAAACTTCAGTATCTGGAGTATGAACTCTATCTGCATGGGGAAAAAGGGTGTTTTGAAGCCCGTGTCATTCCTACCCACCTTAAAGAATTCGGAATCGATGTCTTCATGGTCATCATTCGGGATATAACACAGAAAAAGCAGGAAGAGAATATTTCCCGTATCATCGAAACGGTATTTGAAGAGGCAACCGAAGGGATTATCATAGAAGATGCCAGAAGGAATGTCATCCATATCAATCCTGCGATGTTACGCATTCTAAATATGAAAAAAGAGCAGCTGATCGGAAAACACACCAGCTATCTCGCACAGATGCTGAGTCCGGAAATACAGCAGGATATCCATATGGCCATGGAAACCAAAGGGCATTGGCACGGTGAAGTGGAGATCGTACGAAAAGACCAAAAAACCATTCTGGGCTGGCTGACGATAGATATCGTCTATGACAATACGGATTTACCCTCCAACATCGTCATTATGTTTACAGATATTTCCGAAATCCATCTCTCCAGACAGAAGATGAAATACCTTGCCACCCATGACGCACTTACCGACCTTCCCAACCGTACACTTCTGTTCGAACATCTTAACCATGCCATTTCAAAGGCAAAACGCCATAAGAAAAAGGGTGCGCTGATCTTCATAGATATCGATGGGTTCAAAAGTATCAACGACAACTACAGTCACCGGACCGGAGACCTGCTTCTCAAAGAGTTTGCACACCGCCTCTCCCATATCATGCGTACCAGCGATATCGTAGGGCGTTTAAGCGGAGACGAGTTTCTTCTGATCCTTGAGAATATCCACAGCATAGAAGAGCTGCTTGGTACCATCAGAAAAATCAAAACACTCTTTCAGACACCGTTTCTCATTAACGGCGTGGATATCGATATCACGGTAAGTATGGGAATCGCCCTCTTCCCGTCGGACGGGGAGAATGCCGATCAGCTCATTCATGCCGCAGACCAGGCAATGTACAGTGTCAAAAGCCGCGGTAAAAACGGTTTCACCTTCTACTCCAAAGAGTTCTCCATTATATCCAATGAATATTTCCGTATCTACCATACACTTAAAAAAGCGATCCTGGAAAATAATTTTTCAATACTCTATCAACCCCAGTTCTCTCTGCAGGATGGTTCTCTCAAAGGTATAGAAGCACTCCTGAGGTGCAATGAACCAAAATTGAGTGACATCCCCATCTCCCGCCTCATTACGATTGCAGAAGAGAACAACATCATTCAGGGTATCAGCCGTTTCGTCATGAGCCGCTGCTGCGAACAGATAGGTGAGTGGCAGACACTCTTGACCGCACCTATGAAAATAGCCGTCAATCTTTCCCGTAAAGAGTTGAGCGATGAAAATCTTGTCCAGGTCATTCAGGAGAACTTGTCACTGTGCTGCA
>CAZCBU010000029.1:0-2787 GCA_964496995.1 uncultured Sulfurovum sp. | reverse complement strand
TGGCTTGGTTTTTCTATAGGCACCATCAGCAGTGATGACCACTTTTGCTTCTGCATCTTCGATCCTGTCACGCAGTGCCTCAGAAGAGAAACCGCCAAATACTATAGAGTGGATCGCACCGATACGTGCACAGGCAAGCATAGCATACGCTGCTTCCGGGATCATTGGCATATAGATGACCACTCTGTCACCTTTTTTTACTCCAAAATCCTCTTTAAGCAGATTGGCGAACTTGTTGACATTGTAATAGAGATCAAGGTAGGTAATGACCTGTTTATCACCACGGTCACCTTCAAAGATGATCGCAGCTTTGTTCTTTCTGATATCAAGATGACGGTCGATACACTGATGTGCCACATTCAGTTTTCCGCCGTTGAACCATTTGACAAAAGGGGCATTGGATTCATCGAGTACCGATGTATACGGTGTAAACCAGTCTATTTTTTGATCGGCATACTCTTTCCAGAACCCTGCATAATCATCTGTTGCTTTCTTTTGTAGTTCATAATACTCTTCCATACTTCCAATACGTGCACTTTTGGCAAATTCTGGGTTTGGCTGATATAATTCTTTTAACATTTTATTCCTTTAATCGTTTTCATTTATTTCAATTAGTGTAACATTTTCCTAGTCCAAAGAAAAAGAAAATCAAAAGTATATTTTAATTAAGACAATTTTTATCCTATTTGTTACATTATCACATTATTCTCTCCTCACATTGCGTATCCGCTTGATGTGTTTCAGTTTCAAATAGATCATAGCGGTCATGACTGCATCATTGAGTGCATCGTGTGCCTGAAGTGTAGGCAGATCCAGGTCTTTCAGTATCGTATTGAACTTCAGGTCAATGTGTCCCTGAGGGATCGTCTCTATCTTTTTATCGTAATAGATCGCCGAGACCTCTTCTTGTCTATTTGGCAGAGTAATACCGTACATCGGTTTGGTATACTTGTTTATCATCGCCACATCAAATTCAAGATAATATCCTGCCAGTGTTCTGTTACCAATGTAGTAGAGAAATTTTTCGATCGCCTCTTCTACAGAAATGGCATTCTCAAGATCACAGTGACGTATCTGATGAATAGTAATGCTTTCATGGCTTATCTGCTGTTTCTGCTCTATATAAAGATGCATCGCTTCATCGGTCAGTATCCTGTTTCCCCTGATCTTGACAGCACCTATGGAGATAAGCTCATCTTTCTTAGGGTTTAAACCCGTAGTTTCACAGTCGAAGACCACAACTTCATCATTCTGGGTCTCATCGAATAAAAAAGCAAACCTTTCATCTGTCAAATGTTTCTGGTTCCATTTCTTCTTTAACATACCAAACATGCCTGCCTACCTTCCTTATGAGACCATAGAGAGATGAAAGTGATAACTCACTCTTTTTTTGAACTGTTCAACCGTTTTAAGGGCCTCTTTGAGGGTATCCCTTTCCAGCTTACCCAGGGTTGTCAGACAGATATAATTGTCTATCTCCTTGTCCTGCTGCAACTTCTCAAGTTGGGCATGCAGACGTATGGTATTGATGACTTCCAGGGTCTCCAACAGATCCTGCGCATCCTCCTGGTTCATATGCCCCAATTCATTCAGCTCTTTGATACGCTGTGTTGTATTTGTTTTTCGGATACCGTACTCCAGAGACAGCGCACGTACCCCGTGAATAAGAGCAAAAAGCGCACCTTTTTTAATATCTATCTCATTTTTGTGGTTCTTTTCGCCTGTAATAAAACGTGAAAAAAGCCCCAGTGGTGATTCAAAACTTTCAATGGATCTGGCAAAATAACTCAGGAACTCTTTATGCTCTTTGATCTTATCAAACAGATAAGACCGCATCTCTTTGAAGAGATCAATATTCCCTGCAACCGCATAGGTGTCGTAAATGATCGCCATATCCATCATGCCGTCAGCACTTGGTGTAGTGATCCAATGGCGTATATCTTCCTTATAGGCATCCAGACTTTTTGCCCATTTGGGGTTAATGACCATCACATTTCCCGGACATCTCGGGAATCCTATTTTGTCCAGTGTCTCAATGAATGCCAGTAACACAGCTTCTTTATCTTCGGGTTCAAAGCCGTTCTCAAAGACAATAGCATTGTCCTGATCGGTCCGGAGTATCTGCTCTCCTCTTCCTTCACTGCCAAGCAGCAGCAGAGTACAATGCGCATGCCATGACTTCGGAAAGATCAGGGCAAAGAGTTTGGCATACATCTTTTTATGAACCTCAGAAACCATCTTGGCTATATATCGGCTTTTGACCCCTTTTTCATGCAGAACACCCACCATGATCTCTATACGGCTTGAAGCTTTGATGACCTCTTCAACCGTTTCAGCACGCTCCATCTGCACCGAAATAAAGTGCGTCTGATTGGAGAGGTAACTCAAAAGATCGGTCAGTTCAAGAACCCCCACAAGCTCTTCCTTATCATCCATCACAGGTAAATGTTTGATGTTGTGTTCGGTCATGGTCAGCAAAACATTAAAAAGAAGTTCATCTTCTTCCATACTGATAACAGGATAGGACTGCAGCTGTGAGATCCTGGAGAGTTCATCCTCCTCTTTATGCAAAATATAATAACGCAGATCCGCATCAGTGACAATGCCGTAACCATACTCATTTTTGACAATGAGTGCCACAGCCCTGCTCTCTTCCAATTTAGCGAGTGCTTCAACAATGGGAGTATCCGCATCCACAATACAGGCATCATGCAGAATATTCTCATCGATCCTTGCTACCATCATATCGGCAGCACGGGCATAGTCTTTTTTTTCTTTGAGCATCTC
>CAZCBU010000028.1:0-5596 GCA_964496995.1 uncultured Sulfurovum sp. | reverse complement strand
GGAAGTTCTGTGACCATTGAAGTTTTGACCCAAGAGAAAGCAGGGTGTATTTTACCGGATAATACTATTTTGCATAAGAAAGAGGGTACTTTCGTGATGGCTTACGAAAAAGGTAGGTACAGTGCATTTAAAGTCAATGTGGAGATGTCACAGGGGAATGAGGTATTGGTCTCTCCATGTCCGAAAACTGCTGTTGCACAGGCTTCAGAAGTAAGGCTGGCACAGCTTCCTGCCTATAATGCATCAAAAGTAAGATCCGGAGAGAGTGATGAGTAAGCCATCCTCGAACTGGGTTGAGAAGGTACTGCGCAAACCGCATATCATCATCGCATTTTTAGCACTCTTTGTGATGTCCGGTTTTATGGGATACAACAAGATACACCGTAACCTTTTTCCTAACTCAAATTACCCTGAAGTAGCGATCGTTGTGGTGGAACCCGGGGCTTCTGCCAAAACAATGGCGAGTAACATTGCCGTACCGGTCGAAGAGGAGCTGTATGCGCTCGACCAGATCAGACGTGCCTATTCGACGACGATCGATGAGGTGACCGTGATCCGTGCCGAGTTTGAATACAGTAAAAATGTCGATAATGCCGTGAATGATGTGACCAATGCCATTTCAAAGATCAGGGCAAAGCTGCCTAAAGATATTAAAGAGCCTCAAGTCATTAAGATCACCGAGGCAACTGCTCCGGTACTGGTCGTAGCGATGTCTCCAAAAGACGGCTCAGGACTTACGCTGGAAGATATACGTGACCTTGCAAGCGGGAAGATCAAACATCAGCTGCTTCGTACACAGGGGGTTGCCAATGTAGATATTTTCGGAGGCTATGAAAAAGAGCTTCAAATTATTATAGACAAAGAGAAGCTTGACAGTCTGCATCTCTCTTTGGGACAGGTCATTGCCACACTTCAGAAAAATGACAATGAATATGCCGTAGGCTTTGTGAGTAATGAATCACACCGGTACCTCCTGACCTCCAAAGGGAAAAGAGGAAAGGTTGAAAATCTCAAAGCGATGCAGATCACTGACAAGATCAAGCTTTCTGATGTAGCAAAAGTCTATTTTGGACATTATGAGAATTCTGCGGCCTATTTCGGGAATGGAAAAGAGGCGATCGCGCTCTCTATTCAGCGTTCTGTGACTGCAGATGTTATAAAGACCATTGACAAAGTGGAAGTGATGCTGGCAGACTTTAAAAAAGAGTATCCCAACGTACAGTTTGAAGTGAGTGATACCCAAAAAGAGACCATCGTACAGAGTACGAACAATATGTTCGAGTCATTGCGTGATGCCATTGTGATGTCGACCATCGTGGTATTTATATTCCTTGCATCTTTCCGTCAGATACTGGTAGTTCTGGTGACCATTCCTCTTGTGTATGCTTCAACCATTGCACTTATGTGGCTGGTCGGTATAGACTTTAACGTGGTGACATTGACTGCGATCATTTTGGCGTTGGGGCTGTTGTTGGATGACACAGTAGTGGTGATGGAAAATATCGAGAGGCACTACCGGGAACTGGGAAAAGAGATCCATGCAGCTGTCTTTGACGGTACCAAAGAGATCATGTTCGCTGACTTCTCCGGAACGATCACCACCATGATCGCACTCTCGCCAATGCTCTTTGTCGGTGGATACCCGCAAACGGTCTTTGCCCCGCTTGTGGGGACACTGCTGTTGGCATTGATCGCCTCTTATGTGATTTCTATTATTGCAGTACCATGGCTCTCTTTGCATATTTTAGCCATAGAGAACCCGACCTTGCTGAAAATAGAAGGGTGGTTTCACAACATTATCGGGACAGCCAATGATCTGATACAGGATTTCTTTGCCAATATCGTACGTGCTATTACGGCTTCCAAAAAGCTTGGTTTTGTCTCTCTGGTCATTCTCCTGGCACTTTTTGTTACTTCGGCAAAGATCGTGATGCCGGTGGTGGGGCAGGAGTTGATGCCTCCTATGGATACGGGTGGTGTGAACATCAAGATCACAACAGAGAGTAATCTGCCTATAGAAAAAAGTGAAGCCATTATGGAACAGCTCAATGAGATCATTAAAAAAGAGGGGAAACTCCTGCGTATCTCGGGGAGTATCGGTTCAGAGGCGGGTGTTCTGAGTATCGGGTCGGGGAGTGGCTCTGACCATCTCTCTGTTGTGGCTACATATGTCGACCGCTATAAGCGTAAAGAGGATATTTGGCAAATCTCAAGAGCCCTTCGTGAAGAGATCCGAAAGATCCCAAATGTAAAATACTTTGAAGTGACACCGTACGGGGCAACTGCTCTGGCGAGTATTAGAGCCAATGTCGATGCAAAATTGAGTTCGGATGATCTTAATCTACTTCAGGGTGCCGGAGATAAAGTACAAAATGCCTTGAATCAGACCAAAGGTGTGGTCTCCACTTCAACAACATGGGATATGGATAAAGTGATTTATAATCTTGTCATCGATGAAGCGGAAGCACTCTCT
Organism: uncultured Sulfurovum sp.; assembly: GCA_964496995.1. Taxonomy (GTDB): domain Bacteria; phylum Campylobacterota; class Campylobacteria; order Campylobacterales; family Sulfurovaceae; genus Sulfurovum. The sequence goes on along the minus strand of CAZCBU010000028.1, from coordinate 3,123 downwards.
TACGGTTTAAACAATGAAGATATCACCCATCAGGTACAGCTGGCGTTGCGTGGTGCTCCAGTAGCTTCTTTCCCAAGAGAGAACAGTATGGATTATACGGTCAGGGTCTGGCTTCCCCAAGATCAGATCAGTCATTTTGACCGTGTTATGGATATGCTCATTGATACGCCTAAAGGAAAGATACCGCTTAATAAAATTGCCACCCTGGAACACTCAAAAGAGCCTAGTCTCATTACCCGTGAAGGCTTGCAGTATACGCTTGAAGTTTACGGTGACCGTGAAAAATCGGCTATTTCACATATTATGGCCAGTTTTGAAAAGCAGCTGGAATCTGTAGAACTTCCTAAAGGAGTGGAGCTTGAGCAGATCGGGGATATCAAGCAGTTCAAAGCTTCTGCGGCACGTATGATCGGTGCGATCATTGTGGCAGTGGTGCTCATTTTCCTTACGCTGATCGTAATGTTTGGAAATGTGAAGATCTCGGCAATGATCCTCTTTTCCATTCCTCTGACGATCATCGGTGCTTCATGGACAATGCTGGGTATCGGGTACCATACTTCAATGCCGGCGATGATGGGCTTTATGCTGCTCTCCGGTGTCATTGTAAACAATGCCATTTTACTTATTCACTTCGCATTGGAACAGATCAATAACGGGATGAACAAACGTGAAGCGATGCTTGAATCCATCAAGATCAGAACCCGTCCGGTACTGATGACCGCGTTTGCTGTTTCTGTGGGTATGCTTCCTGTTGCACGGGGTGCGGCAATAGGTCTGGAAAGACTGGCACCGCTTGGTGCAGTTGCGATCGGCGGTTTGATCATAGGTACACTGATGACACTTGTTTTCATACCGGTGATGTTCATATGGACGGTCAAAGAGAAGAACGTCCGAGAAGAAATGGCGGAGTAGTTTTTACTTAAACCATGTAAGTAGGCAAGTGACTTTTGGAAGTATGCCTGCTTACGGACTCTGCAATATATTATCTAACTCATTTAATTCACAGATAATTCATTTTCAATCCCTATACTATAAACAAGCCTTTTAGTATTAAAAGGTATTAAAATTATAAGGATATATCATGAAACAATTAGTAATTATCGCACTTTTAGCTACAGCGGCATGGTCTGTAGATTTTTCCCAGTTATCAACAGAGGAGCTTATGCAGCTTCGAGGTACACTTTCCCAAAGTGAACGCCCCGCATTCCGAGCAGAGATGCAAAAGCGTATGCAAACCATGTCTGCCGAAGAGAAACAACAGATGATGCAGGGACGCGGCATGGGTAAAGGAAAGGGACAAGGTCGAGGTATGGGTCAGGGCCAAAAAGGAATGCAGAACCGTCCAGGGTATGCAGACTTTGATCTTAACCATGACGGAAAGATCACACAGAAAGAATTTTATGATGCACAGGCAGCCCGTATGACACAAAAAGCCAGTGAAGGCAAACCAATGAAAAATGCTGCCAATGCTCCTACGTTTGAAAGTATTGACAGTAATGGTGACGGTGTTATTTCCCAAGAAGAATTCAGCACGCATCAAATGCAGAAAATGCAGGCAAAAAAAGGTCAAGGAAAGATGAACTGACCTCAACATTCTCTTCCTGCAGAGGAAGAGAGCCTGAATCCACTGAAGTAAAAAAACAGAAACTTCTATTTAGCTGTAGAGAGTGCCTGAAGATAGTCATGCATCTGAAAATACCCTATCATCATCTCGAACATCATCCTCCAGGCAATTTCCATCATACCGAGTATTACTAGAAAAAAGACAATTCCAAGAAGTTTTTTCTGTGACGATAGTGTACCTATTCGTGACATGATGTCTGCATAGATCTGGTTAAGCCAGGGTATCTTGTGTAAAAGATAGGTGCGGGAGAGGTAGAGAGCCAAAGGAAAGAGAATGGCACCAATGTAATAGCAGAGTATCAGGATATCTGCTGCTATAAAATGCCTGAATGCAAGAAAATCTAAAAGTGTCTGCATGATCATTCCTCGTCAATAATAGCTTTTTTTGATCTTCTCTTTAAAAATATGTGCATCTTTGATCAGATCAGTTTTATGATATTTATTATACTAAAAGTAGATCATATGGATCTTGAAGTCTTCATTGTGTGAATTCCTCTAACAACTATTTCAAATTCATGTTGGATTCATATTGCTGTATTACAATATATGCATTGTCATACTATAAGGATAACAGATGGAATACCAAGCATTTTTTGATGAAATAGAAAGTATTACACTTCAAGATGAGTTAGCCGAATTTCTTGGTGTAAACAGTGATGGGATCATTGAAATATCGTATCTGGATATTGTTAAGACGGCCGGGCACAGCTGTGGTACGGTCGCAGGTGCTTACCTGACAGCAGCAATGGGACTGAAAGCACTTTTTGGCGAAGAGATACCTAAACGCGGTGAAATAAAAGTTGAGATCAAGCGCAAGCCTGAAGAGGATAATGCCGGTGTGGTCGGCTGTGTGCTTTCCAATATTACCGGGGCAACGACCGACTATGGTTTCGGTGGTATTCCCGGAGGGAAATTCAATCGAAGGAACCTGCTTTTCTATGGTGCTCCGATCGAAACTGATGTCCGTTTGACCCGTCAGGATACTGGAGTATCCGTAGGGGTGAACTATATGCCGCATAAAGTGGTCAATCCTATGAAGATCCTGATGAGTGCCATTGGAGAGAATGCTACAGAAGAGGATAAAAAGACCTTTCCTGTAAGATTTCAGCAGATGGTACAGACAGTGTTTGAAAACAGAGATAAAGTAATAGAAATACTATGAATGGATCAAAAACCGTTAAGATCGGTAGAGCAGCACTCTTTCTCATTGGAGGAGCAGCTTTTTTCTACAAAAAAGTCTATGTACCCAAGTCAACTTATGCTGTGTATTATGCAAGTAAAGGAACGACTGCGGTTGAAGTGTTCGGTATCGGGGAGCTTGATGCCAAAGATATTTACCCGGTAGGTACCTCTACGGGAGGGAAGATCCTTACAGTAGAGACGGATCAGGGAGAACACATTAAAAAAGATGCGTTGATCGCAACATTGGACCCGGTCGATCTGAATAAAAAGCTGGATACAATAAAAGTTTCTTTAAAGCGTGCGAAGATCGATCTGGAA
>CAZCBU010000027.1:0-9180 GCA_964496995.1 uncultured Sulfurovum sp. | reverse complement strand
GACGGGTTTCATTTTTTAATATGAGTTATTCACAACTTATTCACCCTGTGAAAAACTCGCTCTATTTGAAATTTTAAGTGAAAAATCAGAGAAATTTAACATATTTTCAGTATTAAAGAGTAATACATATTCTTTTCATATTTTTTAAGCTATAATCATGGCATTAATTTTTGGGGTGATATTATTGATCGCCCTTTATCAGAAGGATAACCCATGAGTTGGACACCAGGCAGCTGGAGAGAATTTCCCATAAAGCAACAACCAACATATCAGAATAAAGAGGCACTTGAAAAGGTGGAAGAGGAGTTGAGTTCATACCCTCCGCTTATTTTTGCAGGTGAAGCCAGAAAACTTAAAGAGAAGTTGGCCAAAGCAGGACGCGGTGAAGCTTTTTTACTTCAAGGCGGAGACTGTGCTGAAAGTTTTTCAGACTTTAATGCTTCCAGTATTAAAAACCTTTTTAAACTTATGCTTCAAATGAATATGGTCCTTATGTATACTACCGGTAAACCGATAGTCAAAGTAGGTCGTATTGCAGGCCAGTTCGCCAAGCCTAGATCTTCAGATTTTGAAGAAGTGAACGGGGTTAAGCTGCCAAGTTATCGTGGTGACATCATTAACGGTATTGAGTTCACGGAAGAAGCGAGAGTACCCAATCCTCACAATATGATCAAAGCCTATAACCAGTCTGCTGCAACGCTGAATCTTTTGCGTGCATTTTCAAGAGGCGGTTTGGCAGATCTGAATAAAGTGCATCAGTGGAACCTGGATTTCATCAAAGACAATCCTCTGGGAAAACGTTATGATGAGATCAGTACAAAAATAGATGCATCCATGAAGTTCATGGCTGCCTGCGGTCTGAACTCGGATACGATGCCTCAACTGCATATGACAACACTTTATACTTCACATGAAGCACTGCTTTTGAATTATGAAGAAGCGTTGACAAGAGAAGATTCCGAAACCGGAGAATGGTATGACTGTTCAGCACATATGCTCTGGATAGGTGACAGGACCAGAGACCTTAAGGAAGCGCATGTTGAGTACTTCAGAGGTATTCAGAACCCTATCGGATGTAAAGTCGGACCAAGTATGGAAGAAGATGAATTGATCGAACTGATCGATGCATTGAACCCTGACAATGAAGAGGGAAGACTGAACCTGATCGTACGTATGGGAGCAAGTCAGATAAGACACTATTTTCCTAAACTGCTTAAACGTGTAAGAGATGAAGGGAAGAATGTTGTCTGGTCTTGTGACCCGATGCACGGGAATGTTGAAAAATCATCATCAGGATTCAAAACAAGAGATTTTGACAATATCCTTTCTGAAGTGGAGCAGTTCTTTGCTATCCATAAAGAGATGGGAACCATTGCGGCAGGTATACACCTTGAAATGACAGGAAATGATGTAACAGAGTGTACAGGAAGTACTTCCTGTGCGATCACGCATGAAGGGCTTGCCAGTCGATACCATACGCAGTGTGACCCGCGACTGAATGCTTCTCAGGCATTAGAGCTGGCATTCATGCTTTCGGATGCTATTTCGGATTCTGAATAACAGTATAACAGTTCCCGCTGATCATTAAATGATCATGAAGATGTTCTCATCATCTTCATGGTCATATTTCAACACCATATGGTGGATATCCAAAATACTTTTTACAATATAAATACCCAGACCCAAACTGTTTTTTGAAGTATGGAAAGGCTTGAAATAGTTTTCCAACGGTTCGCTCAGTGCCTCACCTTTATTCTTGATCGCTATTTTATCTTTGTCAATAACCACAATGACATGTTTGTCCGTACTGTATTTGATAGCATTGTCGAGGAGATTTTTAATGACAAGGGTAAAGAGTTCAAAATCTGCTTTCACAATATAGTCTTCTTTGATCTCGGTCGTAATAAGCCGTCCGGGGTTTTCTATCATCAGCATATCGATACTCGCTTCAAGCAAGTCAGACATTTTGTAAGGCTTGAGATGCAGTTCAAAGTTTTTGGAAGTGATCTTTTCGATCTTCGCAAACTCATCTATGAGCAGGTTCAGACGTTCAAAAATACTGTGAAGACGCATTTTGCTTTTCTCATCCGGAAGCATTTCACTCATCAGTCTTCCCTTGGCAATAGGCGTTTTGAGTTCATGCATAATGGCACGAAGGAAAAGTTGGCGTGACTGTATAAGTTCACGTATCATTGTAACAGCATGATCGAATTCATTGGCCACTTCACCTATTTCATCGTTGCGGTCACTGGCACATTGAATATCCAGGTTTCCCTCCGAGAAGGTTTTGATCTTGTTCTTGAGCTCCGAAATAGGTCTGAGACTTCTTACTACCCAAAGATACAACATAATAATAAGAAGAAAAACAATGGAAAATACGACGATCCTTTTGAGAGGATACTTGGGTTTGTTCTTATTTTCCAAAAAGAGTTTAAATCGGTCATTGTTTATGAGGACAATACGCTGCAGACGGAAAGTATCCACGGCGTAGGTATTATATTTTCCTTTCTCTTTGAAGGAACGTTCTATCTGTACCACTTTGGCTTTGTCTTTAATGAGGAACATGTTCTGGGCTTCAAGATAGGCTTCATCTATCTTCCCGGTTTTCATATAGTAGTCATAGATGTAATGGGAGATCAGTCTTTCATGTGCTTCATTGCGTTCTTCAAATTTTGCATGGTCATATTTTATGGAAGAGATAAAAAGAATGGCAAGCAGAAGGAGTGTAATGGAGAAGACAAGGTTTATCTTGCTCCGCAGTGAAGAAAAACCGTTAAACAAGTTTATATCCTACACCACGCACAGCCTGTATGCGTTTGTTGTCTCCCAGTTTTGTACGTATTTTGGAAATGATCACATCAAGGCTTTTCCCCTGAGAGTCGATACTCATCGTAGCAGATGTATTGATGATCTGCTCACGGGACTGTGTGATCCCCTGATTTTTCACCAGGAGGGACAGTACTTCAAATTCAGCCGGTGTCAGTGCAAGTGCTTCATTTTTGAAGTAAATGGTATCTCCTTTGATCTCAAAATCGCTTTGAGGCAAAGAGGTGTTCTTTCCCTGCTCTTTATTGAGACGATTCAAAATAGACATGATACGTGCATACATCTCCTTGGGATCATAGGGTTTTGGAAGGTAGTCATAGGCACCCAGCTCAAAGCTTGCAACCTTGTCAGAGATGTCAGAACGTGCAGAAGAGATGATCACGGGCATATCATATTTGCGTACGACCTCTTCACAGACTTCCAATCCATCCATGCCTGGCAGTGTAAGGTCCAGGATCATCAGATCATACTTCTTGACACCGGCACTGAGACCAAGGTAAGGGTCTTCATAATTGGTTATTTTGATATCGAACTGTGCAAGGTATTCACTTAAAAGTTCTGCAAACTCCGGATCATCTTCTATCATAAGGATGTTAATCACTTTGTTACTCCTGTTTTGAAACATATTTACTCCTGCTATTGTATGGTTTTAAGGTTAATTGAAATCAAATAACCTATTTTGTATGGTTAAGATCCACTATGGGCATCTCCAGTTTTTCCCATTCCAGTTTACCCCACTCTTTGAGATTTTCCTGTAATGAATCCAGTGTCTTGTCTTTATGGCATGCATAACAGGCATTGGTCTCCGCTGGCATACCGTAGGCCTTTGTCTGAGCCGGGTAGGTGAATGCAAAGAGATGGGAGCGTACGGCCAACGGTGACTTCCCTGTATGTTTCCCTGTCTTTGGCATATGACATTCTATGCAGAGAGAACCGTTTGAGTCGGATCTGTGTCTGCTATGCTGCTCCAGGGTACTCTGGTGCGGTCCGATGATGGAACCAAAAGAGTGACACTTCATACAGGCTTCATTGCCTTGGGGTTTTCTAGCTGTATTGGTCAGTTTATGCGGGTCATGACAGTTGATACAGGTGATACCGTGCTGATACATACGGTCATGGATGTATTCATTTCCCTGTGTCCTGTTTTTCTTTGCCGCACCGTTCGCCCAGAACTCTCTGGTCTCTTTACCTAAAGCAAAAGGGGCAGGCAGTTTATGGTCAATGAGTGCATTTCCCGGCTCATATCCTGCAGGATAATCTTTTGCGGTCATCCACATCTCTTTTGCAGAGAGCTTTTGTGTTTCCATGCGTTTGTCACGGTTTCTCATGTGACATTGCAAACAGACTTCATTGGTACGGATCGGGTCGACCAGACTGGCTTTAAAGACAGGTGAGTCTGGATCTTTGATATGTATTGATCCCGGTCCGTGACAACTTTCACAGGCTATGGATCGTTCAATACGTTTCTCTGTGGACATATAGCCTGTAAAGTGACAGCCGTCACAGGTGTTGGAGGTGGGGAACTCATGGTTATCTTGCGGGTAAGAGTTGCTATACCAGTCTTTGTAGGGTTTGAAGTGCTGCCACTTTTTATTTTGGGTGTTCCATTGGTAGTTACCCAGTCTGTAATCCTTTTTACCGTTGATCGTAGCGGGGATCATATAGTTCTGTTTGAATGTACTGCCAATGCTGTAGACCGCATCCGCCAGAGTAAAGTCTGCATCTTCTGGAAGTGTGCTGAAATCTGCCACAACGACGGAAGGATCTTTTTTAATATCCTGGATCATCTTGGCATGCATAGAGTTTTTCCAGTTATGATAATTCTCTTTATGGCACTTTCGGCATTTTTCAGAGCCTGTAAAAGTGGCGGTTTTCTGTTCTTTGGGTTGAAGGTCAAGGCTGAGTCCCACACGCGGTTTTGTCAACTGTGTGTAGTAGGGGGTCAGTTTGGGTAAGTTAAACCATATAATGGTTGCAATGAGGAGTAGGAAAATAACAGAAAGTAAAAAAAGTACTTTCTTCATAAGATAAATGCTTTTTGCATATATGCTCGGATCTCATTAAAGGTAAATTGCTGCTCTGTAAAGTATTCAAAGGCAATGATACCCTGATAGAGCAACATGTCACTGCCATCCTTGACAGGTTTTTTGTATGACTTGGCCAATTTTAGAAAGGGAGTCTCTTTCCCGTAGATCACATCGACACAGGCTTTGGCTGAAGGTATCACTGTATCAAGTATCTCTCTGGGAGCGGGGAGGGATTCATCTTCCAGCCCGGCAGAAGTCATATTGATGACAAGGTCATAAACGCCGGGTTCAAAGTTCTTAAAAGTATAGGTGTCAAAACCACCCTCCTTGAACTTTTCCAGCCGGCCTTCGCTTCGGTTGAGAAGGGTGACTGTATAGCCTTCATCACGCAGGATACTGGATGTGGACTGGGCTGTTCCTCCCGCACCTAAAAAGAGTACGGTTTTGACATCATCAAATTCCGAGATCGCTCTGAGGAAACCGGGGGCATCGGTATTGTAACCGTAGAGTTTGCCCTCTTTTTCAACAATGGTGTTCACCGCACCCACTTTTTTGGCAAAAGGATCAAGGACATCACATGCCTGATACGCATGCTCTTTGTGCGGTACTGTAATGTTAATACCTTTGAGGCCAAGTGTGAAAAATGTCTCTTTGAGCTTGTCTCCCTCTTCAAGTCGAAAACGGGCATAGCAGCCGTCATACTTCAAACCTTGAAATGCAAGGTTATGCATGAGTGGAGATTTTGAGTGGGAAACAGGATTTCCGAAGATGGCAAAAAGTGTTTTTGCCATCTTTTAGAGCGTTTCCATTTCTTTAAGTGTCGCGAGCAGGGCACCCAGTTTGTTTTTGACTTCCAGGTATTCCAGCTCAGGAATGGAATCTGCAACCACCCCGGCTCCCGCATGCAGTGTAATAGAGTCAGCATTGATAAGCGAAGTCCGAATGGTGATCGCCGAGTCCATATTGCCGTCAAAAGCAAAATAGCCTACTGCACCCGAATAGAATCCGCGTTTTAACCCCTCATATTCTGCAATGAGTTTCATTGCTTCGATCTTTGGAGCCCCTGTCATGGTTCCCGCTGTAAATGTTGCGGCAAAGAGATCGAACATGTCCTTGTCTTTATCTATTTTTGCTTCGACATCAGATACCATATGCATGACATGAGAGTATTTTTCCACACGCATCATATCGGTGACCTTTACCGTACCTGTCTGTGCAACACGGCCAACATCATTGCGTCCCAGGTCGATGAGCATCAGATGTTCCGCACACTCTTTTGGATCGTTGAGCATTTCAAGTTCCAACTCTTTGTCACGTTTCGCATTTTTACCGCGTTTGCGTGTACCGGCAATAGGACGGAGCAGAATTTCATCTTCGGTCAGTCTGACCATGACTTCAGGACTCGAACCGCAAATCGAGAATGTTTCGTAATCAAGAAGGAAAAGATAGGGCGAAGGGTTTTTGGAACGTAGGACCCTGTAGAAACTCAAAGGATCTATCTTGCCTTTCTGGGTATACCTGTTGGAAAGCAGGAGCTGAAAAACATCTCCGGAACGGATATTCTCTTTGGACTCTATGACCAGTTGCTTAAAACGTTCCTCCTCAATACTGAAACTTCCTTCACCTTCAAGCTTCACAGCTTTTATCGGCATCGGTGTACAGGTATTGTGTAAAATATCTTCAATGGAGTCAAGACCGCTCTGCATAGATTCATCATTGAGGATCAGGGTCAGTTTTGCACTTTTGTGTGAGTAGGCAATAATGATCTTGGGACGTATAAGATCAAGATCAGGAGTATTGAGCGGGTCAAGCAGTTTGTCCATACTCTCTTCAAGTACAGGTTCAAAAACTTTGACCATGTCATAGGCGATAAAGCCGATGAAACCATCTACGAAAGAAAATCCTACTTCCTGAGCTTTTGCTTTGTATTCCTCTTTGTCAATGCTTGCATAATAGGATTTTAAAAAGCTGAAAGGATCTTCTCTGAGCGCATTTTCTTTGCCTTTTTTGTCCGTATATAAAGTTGTTTTATCGTTATATACCAGACGCTCCTGTGCACCAATGACAATAAACGAGAAGTTTCCGTCACTGGTATTGACCATACTTTCAAACAGCATTGTGATCTCATTGGGAAAAAGCTCTTTGATCTTCCCGTAAAGTGCTACGGGAGTAAGTTGGTCAAAAAGAATCGTTTTATGCATGAAAGACTACTTCTTTACCACAAAGGCACTTTTATTGATCAGGTCACGGACACGGATGAGTGCCGTATCAACAGATTTTCTGCTTGAATAAGGCCCGATAAGCAGTTTTTTCGTACCGTTTTCCGCCGGGGATGTGATCTTATAGTGGAAACCGTTGTTTTTAATGACGGTAAGGAATCGTTTACTCGGTGCACCTTTGTACGAACCTACCTGAATATAGTACGTTACAGCTGAAGCGGCCGGTGTGACCTTTGCTGCAGCTGGTGCTTTGGGAACAGATACCTTTTTTTCAGCCTGTTTAGTTTCCGGTACTTTTTTTGTTTCGGTCTTTACTTCTGTATTGATCGGTGATTGTTCAAACTCTTTAGTGATCTCTACTTTTTTAGTTTCAGTGACCTTTGAAGGTGTTACGACTGGTTTGACTTCTTCAACTTCGGCAACAGCTTTGACTTCCTTGCTTACTTCAACCGGTTTGACAGGCTGGACAGGTTCCGGCTTTTTCACCGTTTCTTCTTCGATCTTCGGTGCGGCAACAGGCTTGTTCAACTCTTCTTCAATGATCTCATTGAGTTTAGGTTCTTCTTTTTCCTGTTTGGATTGTGTCACATTTTGCAGCGTAAGCTCCGGATCGACCATTTCAGTCTCATTCGTTTCCAGGATCGCCGGATCGGATTTTGGATCATCGAGTACTACAGAAGTAAGGATAATGGCTACGATGAATAGAACAATAAGCAGTGCCACGATGGTCAACATACTTTTTGTTTTAGAGTTTTTAGGTTTGATATTATCGATGATCAGGTCATCTAGGTTATGATCGTTCATAAGGGGGAGGTCTCCGGATATAATTTTGAATTAATTATATCATATTAATCTATATAAATCTTTATTTGCTTTGGAGTGAATATTATATTGGCTGCATAATTAATGGGAAAATTATGTGATCCCCAATCTTTTTTGATTTAAGATGGTATAGAGTACAGGAAGATAAAGCAGATTCAATACCGTACCCCAGGCCAGCCCAAATGCCAATGCTATGGCCATCGGCTGGAAGATCGCTGCCTGTCCTGTAGGGAAAAACACCAGAGAACTCAAGCCTATCAGTGTTGTGATAGAAGTAAGGATGATGGGTCTGAATCTTTTGGAGGCATAGTAGAATATCTCATCCATATTCTTCGCTTTCTTTAAATTCATTACCATGATGATCCCGTCATTGATGACAACACCGGAGAGTCCAAGCATCCCGATGATCGAAGGCATGGAGAGGTTCAGTCCCAGAAGGAAATGTCCTATGAGTACACCCAGGAAGGCAAAAGGAATGACGGACATCATCATAAAAGTTTCCCTGAATGAATTAAAGAGGTAGAGCAGGGAGAGCATGATCAAAAGCATCGCCACTGCACTGGCCATCATCATATCACTTTTCAGTTCTTTCTTCTTCTCCTGTTCCCCTTTGAGAATGATCTTGATACCCTCTTTTCTTGCATTATCCAGAAGAGGATCGAGTTTTTCCAGCACTTCTGTGGCGGTGATGATCTTGCTGTTGACATTGGCATAAATGTAAAAATTGGTCTCACCGGAATCTTTGATGATCTTTTCAAATGAGCGTATGGTATTAAAATCGACGATATCCTTCAGTGCCACAAATGAACCGTTGTCAAGCTTGACCTGGAAGTGCTTGAGTGCAGAGAGTGAATCTTTCTCTTCACTGCGTATCTTCAGTTCAAGCAGGTGATGACTGTCGAAAGCCAGAGACATCCTTCTTTCCAGAAATGCATTTGAAAGGAGGATCCCGAGTTTCTGTTCATTCAGCCCCAGAGACTCACCATAGGTATTGACTTTGAGTTTGATCTCATCTCTTCCGTAATTCATGGCATCATTGACAGAAACGATACCTTTGGTCTCCTGCAGGGCTTTTTTGAGTACTTCTGCATATTTCATGACCAACTGGCTGTTGTTGGAGACAAGTCCTATTTTGATGTCTGATTTGATAGGGCCGACCTTTCTCTCTACGATGGCCAGATCGGAAAGGCCGAATCGTTTTTTGTACCCCTGTTCTTTCAGAAAGTGACGCAGTTTTTCCGCAATGACCACTGACTTCTCCTCTCTGGTCCGTCCCTCTTTGTCAT
>CAZCBU010000026.1:0-4940 GCA_964496995.1 uncultured Sulfurovum sp. | reverse complement strand
TTTGCATGCATCCCCCCGGATGATGGCGGCTGCAGGCTACCCGTATTACCACTATGCATGGTTCTTCTCTGGCTGGTACCGGACTGCAAAGCCCGTTGTCTGCTATGCTGATTCTGGTTTCCGGCAAAACTTTTTTGAAGGTCACGCATCACATGCTGACGTGTTTCCTGGTTCATAGAACGCAGTTTGACCTTGAGTGCATTCATGGCAACTCTTCTGTCGTCCCCTGTACTTTTTTTTACTTTTTGGATCAGATGTTTGAGAGAGGCATCATTGGTTTTATTCTTTGCACTGGCAATAGAGATATAAAGAATAAGTGATAAAAATAGAATAGCCAGCTGTTTCATTGTATTTGCTCCTGAATTGGTATTATAGTATAAAATAGTATAAAAGTTTTGTTAGTTGAGTGTTACTTATTTCCTGAGTTCCAAGTAAGCATTTGCTTTATACATCTATTTGATATATTTTCCAACTGTTAACACTTCTGTTATATCATATTGTTTATATTGAAATAAAAGGATGATCCGTGTCTGCTTATCAGAAGGTTTTTGGCTTTGTTTTTCTACTGTTTTCTGTCGGTGCAGCAGTTTTTGCTCCTATTTCCAAACTTATACAAGGCTGATAATGTCTATTGTAAAACGTTATGACCCCGTACCGCTACAGTGGAAACGTAAACGCGGATGGCTCTTTTATTTTTTTCTACTTCCTCTTTTTTTTGCGGTGGTCTTTTCATTATTCGGACTGAATGTAAAAGCACTGATATTGAATGTTCTGGGCTTTCTCATGATGTATGGTACTTTTATCACTGCGAGAAAGGGTTTTGAACAGGAAGATGTTTACAAAGAAGCCAAACTGACCAAGGCACCCAAGATCCCGTATAAGCAGATAGCTGCATATATGCTTGGGATAACGACTTTTTATCTTGCCTATGTTGCAGGGAACTATACACTTTTCAAAGCTCTTTTTCTCACCGTGATCTCTGTTGTGGGATTCTGGCTTTATTATGGGTTCGATCCCAGAAAAGACAAGTTGAAAGATTTTGGTGATATCTCTTCGGAACTGGTCCTGAACATACTCAATGAAACAGAAGAGAAGATAGATAATATCAGCAAGGCAGCCAAAAAAATAGAAGATCGTCCTTTGTATGACAAGATACAACGTGCAGTAGAGCGTTCCCATACCATTTTGGATGCATTGGTAGACGACCCCAAGGACATACGTGTGGCTCGTAAGTTCCTTGTGGTCTATCTGGATGGTGTTTTGGATGTGATCCACTCTTACAATGCAGTTGAAGAGGAGAACATTGATTTAGAAACAAGAACAAGACTGTCGGAGTTGATGGATGAAGTAGAAGTACGTTTCAACAAAGAGCTGCAGCGTCTGAAAGCAAATAACCAATTTGATCTGGATGTCAATATTGATACACTTAAAGAACAGATAAAACATTAAAGGAAAGATAATGGATACAAAAGTAAAAGAGATGATCGAGAGCAGTGTAGAGAAGCATGAAGCTGAAGTACCGGAAGTATTGCCGGAAGAGAATGCCAAACTGCAGGAAGCTATGAACAAACTGGATCTGTCTGATAGAAATTCTGTTATCTATTTTGGTACGGAGGCCCAGGAAAAACTGGATGAGATCTCCAACCGTATGATAGACGGTGTACAGAACAAAGATATCGGGGCAGCGGGGGATTCACTCAATCAGATCGTAGCTTCCATCAGAGGTTTTGATATTGATGAACTCAATCCCAATAAAACGGTTCCCTGGTATAAAAAACTCTTTGGTGCACCTTCTCCTTTAGTTGAGTTCCTGCAAGGCTATGAAGAGGTAAGAGATCAGATAGACATGGTGGCCAATGACCTTGAAAAACATAAAAGTACGTTAATGAAAGATGTGGTTTCTCTGGACAAACTGTATGAAGCGAACCTTGAGTATTTCAGAGGGCTTGAACTTTATATCAAAGCAGGGGAAGAGAAACTCAGGGAATTGGAAGAGAAGATCATCCCTGAATTTGAAGAGAAAGCGAATGAAAAAGAGATGATGGCGATACAGGAACTCAAAGAGATCCGGGGTTTCAGGGATGACCTTGAACGTAAAGTGTATGATCTTAGACTCTCCAGACAGGTAGCGATGCAGTCACTTCCAAGCATCAGACTTGTGCAGGAGAATGACAAGTCCCTTATCAATAAAATTACTTCGACACTGATCAACACAGTCCCTCTCTGGAGAAATCAGCTTGCACAGACCATTACCATTTTCCGTTCACACGATGCGGCAAAGACCATTAAAGAAGCCAGCGACCTGACCAATGACCTTCTTGAAAAAAATGCAGACGGCTTACGTGAAGCCAATCAGGAAGTGCGCAGACAGATGGAGAGAGGTATTTACGATATTGAGAGCATCAAGAAAGCGAACAATACACTCATAGAAACATTGAATGATTCACTCAAGATCGCAGAAGAAGGCAAGGCTGCCAGAGTCAAAGCCCTGGAAGAGTTGAAAGAGACGGAAGCGAATCTGAAAAATGCTTTACTTTCGATCAAGGCAAAAAATGAAGAGATAGAGAGTGAAGTGGTTGATACGGTGAAAAATATAGAGAATAAGGAAGCCTAATGGGACTTTTTGACTTTATTTTCGGTGAGTTCATTGATGTCATAGAGTGGACGGATGACACGCAGAATACCATGGTATACCGTTTCCCAAGGTATGGTAATGAGATCAAATATGGAGCCAAACTTATCGTCAGGGAATCCCAGCAGGCGATCTTTGTCAATGAAGGGGAAATAGCGGATATCCTCGGACCGGGAATTTACGAATTGGAAACGAAGAATATTCCTATCCTTACCAAGCTTCAACACTGGGACCACGGGTTCAACTCTCCTTTTAAAGCAGAAGTCTATTTTATCAATACCAAACGGTTCATCAATTTAAAATGGGGAACCCGAAATCCGGTCATGCTAAGAGACCCTGAATTCGGTATGGTGAGACTTCGGGCATTCGGAACTTATGCCATCCGTGTGACCGACCCGCAAAAATTCATGTCTGAAATAGTAGGAACCGACAATCTGTTCAGTACCTCTGAAATTACAGAGCAGTTAAGTAACATCATTGTCTCCAAATTCGCAACAGTGATGGGGGACCAGGAGATCGCTGCTCTGGACCTTGCCAAGAATTATGAGAATCTCGGTACTTTTATTACTGCCAAGATCTCCCCGTTCTTTGAAGAGTACGGGCTTTCCCTTACCAATATTTTTGTAGAGAACATTTCCCTTCCTGAAGCAGTGGAAGAGGCACTGGACAAGCGAACAAGCAGAGAGATCACCGGTGACCTTGATAAACATATCAAGTATGAAACGGGGAATGCACTGGGCAATGAAAACGGTGGTGGTGCTTCCGATATGATAGGGATGGGAGCAGGGCTTGCCATGGCATCTAAAATGGCAAATACGCTCAACAGTACTTCCACACCGCCTCCCATTCCCTTGACACAGGAACACTATTTTATTGCTATCAACGGCAATTCACACGGACCTTATGATATGAAAAGGGTGGAAGCCCTCATCAATGATGGAACGATCCTTGGAGATACACTGGTCTGGACAGAGGGGATGCCGCAGTGGCAGCGTGCCATTACGGTTCTGAGCAAGTATTTCCCGGAGCAACCGCCTAAGCTGTGAAATTCCAGGCACTCAATTTTAAATGCCCCAACTGCGGGGCACCTACCAAATTCTCTCCAGCCTTCGGCAAACTCAAATGTGATTTCTGCGGTTCTGTTTTTCCTATAGAAGAGAGTGTAGAGGAGATCAAAGAGTTTGACTATGAAACTGCTTTGGAAAAACTCGATGTCAATTACAAAGAGTTGCATGAAAAAGAGGTCAAATGTACCAACTGCGGCAGTGCTTTTAAGCTCTCTCCCTATTCGGTAAGTACACTTTGCCCGTTTTGCGGTACGCCTGCC
This sequence comes from uncultured Sulfurovum sp., assembly GCA_964496995.1. Taxonomy (GTDB): domain Bacteria; phylum Campylobacterota; class Campylobacteria; order Campylobacterales; family Sulfurovaceae; genus Sulfurovum. The sequence goes on along the minus strand of CAZCBU010000026.1, from coordinate 981 downwards.
ATTGTTGATTTTGTGCATGACATTACACCCCAATCCATCATTCCTTTTTTACTGACCCAGAAAGAAGCAAAAGAGCATTTTAGAAAATGGATAGGTTCTTTGTGGTTCGCCCCTTCTGCAGTGAGTAAATATTTCAGAGACAATGAAAAACTGCAAGGGTATTATCTGCCGTACTGGACCTATGACAGTGATACTACGACACACTATACCGGACAAAGAGGAGATACCTATTATGTCACGGTAACAAGAATAGTAGTAGAGAATGGCAGGCAGCGAAATATACGCACACAGGAACCGCGTATACGCTGGACACCTGTAAGCGGCAGGGTAGGGGTGGTATTTGACGATGTGACGATCGGTGCAACACATACCATTTCCAGAGTCATCATAGATGCCTTGGCTCCCTGGGATACAACAAAACTCAAACCCTTTGATGAACGTTACCTGAGTGGTTTTGAATCTGAAGAGTACACCATAGGCCTTGACAATGGATTTGAATTTGCCAAAGCCAACATGCGTGTAAGCATTGAACGGTCCATACGCAGAGATATCGGCGGAGATCAGCAGCAGATCAGATCTGTCAATACAGCTTACAATAATGTGACCTATAAAAATGTACTTTTCCCTGTATGGACCGCTACCTTTGAATACAAAAACAAACTTTACCGCTATGCCATCAATGCACAAACCGGGAAGATATCGGGAGAGCACCCTTACTCCTATGTCAAGATCGCTTTTGCCGTGCTGGGTGCAGTTCTGGTCGCTGCTGCTCTGTTCTATTTGGATCAAAACGGCCATTGAACTGCGGGATGGGAAATTCGCTATAATGTTCATAAAGAGTAAAGGAGTATTTACCAATGAAAAAAACAGTTTTTATCCTCACTTTTGCACTCGTCACGCTTCACAGCGGTTTTTGGCCTGATTTCAGTTTTGCCTATAATCAGGGTGATTCTGACAATATAGACAAGAATTTTGTGCGTG
>CAZCBU010000025.1:0-7801 GCA_964496995.1 uncultured Sulfurovum sp. | reverse complement strand
TATCGGGTACTTCGATATACCCTTCTCCGAACAGTCCGACAATAAAGTCCTGCGCCAAGACTTCCGCTTTGATCTTTCTGTTCCCGCTGTCAGCATAAGGGTAGATCTTTGAGATCTTCCCACTGTACTGCTTGCTGTCGCCATCCAACTGATAATGAAAAATCTGTCCTGTTTTGACCACTTTCCAGTACTTCTGGTCAAAGGCCAGCACGATCTTTCGTTCATGGATACTCTGTATCTTGAAAACCGTACGGATCATGGCACCCGAGACCACATCTCCCACCTCTACACTCTTCTGGGTGATCATACCGTCAAAAGGTGCTTTCAACAGGGTCTTATCAAGTAAAGCCTGCTGGTAAATGAGCTGTGCTTTGGCATTTTCATACTTGAACAGATAAGAGTCAAATTTAGAAGCATCCACCAGTTTTTTCACTTTCAGCTGGCGATCATACTCTTTTTTTGCAAAGTTCAAGGCTGTCTCGGCAATGTGAAGTGCCGCTTTGAGATCATGGTTCTGCAACTCTGCAAGCAGATCTCCCTTTTTTACTACAGAGGAGACATCTGCCAGTACTTTATCCACCGTACCCGAACTTGTAAAAGCCAGATTGGCACTCTGCTTGGCTTCTACGGTAAATGTAGCATAAAGCTCTTGTGCCTGTAGCCCTGTGAGTGATAACATCAACCCCACTATCAAATTTTTAAACTGACTCATCGTATAAACTCCTTGGGGTCTTTCCCCGCATAATAGTAATAGATCGATTTTTTGACTTCATAATCATAAATGGTCTCTTTATAGCGCGCATACGCCAAAGTTCTTTGTGCCAAAGCATCCAGGAAAGCGATGTTATCCACCAGACCTACTTCAAATTTCTGACGGATCACCTCATAGGTACTGCTTGCCGCTTTCAGTGCGGATTTGGAACTTTTCAGTTTTGCACGGCTTGTTCTTAAACTTTTTCCTGCCAGTTTATAGTTCATACGCTGTTCTCTTTTTGCATGGTCTATCTGAGAAAGCAGTGCAAGTTTTCGATACTTCACAGCTTCACTCTCTTTTGCCATTTTCCCATTGTCAAAAAGCCGCATATTGACCTGTACTGTCAACTTATTTTGATGATCGATCAAGAATTCATCCCCGGCAAGTCCCGGTACCGATACAAAATCATCAAAATGTGATTGATGATAGGTATCTGAGAGATTGACCTGAGGCATATATCCGGCATCCAGTGCATTGGCATTTTCACCTACTGCATTGGCTTGCGCCTGTAACATTTTGATTGTTTCAAAAGTTTCAAAACTTATATGTCTGGGTTCTGCAAAATAATTTTTCTTTAAATGTTTCGCAGAGAGTCCCGAAATAAGTTTTAAATTCTCTTCAGATCTTTCCAGAGAAAGCTTGGTATTTTCAATGGTAAAATTGTTGTTTTCATAGACAGAGACCAGCTTATCGATATCTTCCTGTGTAGAGAGTCCTGCCCCTCTGAATTTTTTTACCCGTACGATCTGTGCTTTCAGCTCTTCAGCACGTTTCTGCAAAGCATGTAGCGTTGCCTTGAGTGTCTGGATACCGTAATAGTGCCGTACGATCTCCAGTGTGATACTTTTCTCAAAAGCAGCTTTTTCAAATAATGAAGCTTCGTGTTCAAAACCTCTACTGCGCAGGATCGCATCTTTTCGTCCACCATCATACAGATCCACAGAGACAGCCGCATAGATATTGCCATCCTGTCCGGGACTCACCACATAGTTGGGTGTTTTAAGACTGTAGTCTGCACCCATATCCACCGTAGGCCAGTAAGCACTTTTTGCCGCTTCGATCTCTTGTTGTTTTGATCTGACATTTATCTCTTTTGCTTTGATCAAGCCATTGGTCTTGGAGGCAGCGTTGATAAATGTTTTCAAGCTATGACTTTGCGCCAATACAAACAGAGGCAAAAGCATCCATAGTATGATTCTCATCTGTTTTCCTTATTTTGTGATAGCGTAAACAGTGTGTCCAGAAAATGATGCACTTCATCTTCAGGATCCAGTCCTGCAGTATGTATTTCTACAATAAGTCCTAATTTAAACGTAAGCATGGCGCTTTTCATCCTATAAAAGGTTTCATCGATCTCATTATTCTCGATCCCTTTATCGATGATCTGTCCCAGAATATCAGAGAAAACTTTTCTGCACTTCATATTGAAAGCGATCATTTCCGGTGTACCCTGAGTCATTGCAATAGCCAAAAATTCTCTATAGATGGTCATCTGTTTTTCACCGTCCTCATCTCCATGGATCATGGAAAAAAAGTGGAACAGTTTCTCTTTGGTTGAAATATTTTCATGCACGATGTCAAGCAGTCTCTGTTCATATTCGGCAATGAACACTGTAATGATCTCAAAAACAATATCTTCCTTGTTTTTAAAATATTCATAGATCGTCCCTTTACCAACATTGGCCGTCTCCGCTATTTGTGAGATCGTCAACGCTTTGATCCCGCGTTCAAGCAGGATCTCTTTGCAGGAACATGCAATGTCATTCCGTTTTTTCTCTTTGTTTACAATGATAGCCATTTGACTCCCTTTATGACTGACCGTCGGTCAATTAAAAATTATACTACTATTTTCTTAAAGTGTTAAACAGGAAAACACTATGAAGAACTCTATAAATTTTATTAATGAAAAATCGTTATAATCATTAAATTTTAAATTCAAAAGGATCTGACAATGACATTGGATGCACTACATACACAATATCCATTTACAGAAGCTAAAAATAAAGCTTTGAAACAGGCTGGTTTTTCAGACAATATCGACCTTTTTAAGGTTGTTACGCATTTTATCAAACAGGGAGACCTTGAAACAGTAAAAGCATTTATTGAAGCAGGATTTGACATCAACAGTGCAGAATCCGGTGATTTTGGTTCTTCTCTACTCCATAATGCCATCCGCTACGGACAGATGGATATCTTCAATTACCTCATCGATCAGGGTGCCAATATAGATTTTGTAGATGCCGTGGGCTGGACACCGCTTATGGAAGCGATCATCGATTCAAAACCTGAGTTTGGTAAGATCTTAGTGGAAAAAGGTGCTGACCAGAGCATTGTCAATGAAAGAGGAGCCAATGCAAAAATGCTGGCTATGAAATTCGGGCAGGATGCCTTTTTGACGTTTTTAGATTAATATGCAAATTGTTGGTGTTGTCGGGAGACAACACCTTACAGCTACCAAAATACAATATTAAATCCGTAGGGTGTTGTGCGGGCACAACACCACAAAATACAATTTACAATTTTCTCTTCAATCTCTGAATTCTATTGTACGAATTGGTAACAGTTGATTTAGAGACTCTCCCCTGTTTTACCAAAGAGAGTATCGTATCTACCAGTTTTTTAGTCGTTACAACTTTTTTTGGATCAAGCTGATTTCCAAAAAGTAAAATATCATCCCCCGCATTGATCGCCAGTTGCAGTGTATTTTTCAAACCATATTTTTGAGAAATAGCACCCATCTGGAGATCATCAGTGATCACTACCCCTTTATAACCCAGCTTTTTCCGTAAAAGGCCATTCACTGTTTTTGATGAAAGTGTTGCCGGGTATTTGGTATCTATTCGTTTATTGAACACATGGGCGACCATGACCGTATCTGCTTTGTTCTTTAAAAGTCTATACGGCTCCAGTTCCACTTCTTTCCAGAGTTTTGTAACATCAACATACCCTTTATGGGTATCTCCTACCGATGAACCATGTCCGGGAAAATGTTTAAGAGAGGTCAACACCCCATAATGATGCATAGCATCTATAAATGTAGCGGCATAACGCGCTACAACTTTAGGATCTTTACCGTAAGATCGCCCAAGTCCATGAATAACATGGTTCTTCATATTGATATCCAAGTCAACCACCGGTGCAAGGTCGTAGTTAATACCTACGGACTTAAGCTCTTTTGCCATTTTCAGATATGTACCGCGTATTTGACGTTGATCCATTCTAATAACGGACGAAGCTTTAGGGAATTTTCCAAAAAAACCATATTTACTTTTAAGCCTTTGGACCTTACCGCCTTCCTGATCAACAGCTATCAGTAGTTTACCATCACGTGAACAAGCCTGAAGCTCAGAGGTAAGCTTTTTAAGCTGTGCTCTGTTGGCTATATTCTTGGGCTTGTTCTTATTGACAGGGTTATAGTCAAAAAGGATCACCGCGCCTACATTGTATTTCCGGATATCCTGACAGATCTGACTGTTCTTTGGTGCCGATGTACCATGAAATCCCACCATCAGCATCTGCCCTATTTTATGTTCAAGGGACACAGCCCACAGCGGTGCCATCACAACACCCAGTCCCAATAGTATCTTTTTTATCATCGTTTTTCCTATCTGAAGTTTTGATTTCTAATTCTACTATAGTCATATTAGTATACGGTTAACCTAAGTCGATTATACTTCTGCCATAAAGAGCATCAAAGTGAACCATTTAGTCTTCCCCTAGATTATCATCTGGTTTCTTTTTTTCATAGATTTTTCCTCCTCCTTTTAAATCCATGATGCTCTTTTAAACTCCAAACAAATCCCATAGTAAATTAACTTCATATTATAACTATTATAATTTTTACTATTAGTAAACGGTTAACCTAGATGTATTATACTTCTCCCATAAAGAGCATCCGAAGGAAGCCTTAATATGTCATCCCCAATGATTTGTCTTCCTTTTTCATAGATTTTTCCTTCCTCCTTTTAAACTTCTGGATGCTCTTTTTATTTTACACTCCTCCAAAGCTGTTTTTTTTCCCTAATTACACAATTTTTACATGTTCATTAATGTATACTCTATATAATTAGAGTTAGAAAACAATTCTAAAATCACTAAAGGCGACACAATGAAAAAACTACTAGTATCTGTATTACTCTTTTTTACACTACTCACATCAACCCAGGCAGCATCACAGCCTGTTATGTCAATGACCGATATTAATGGAAAAACGTATCAGGTCACAGGAACAGAACAGGGACTGAAAATAAAAGGTCTTGAAGGCAAGATCGTATTTCTTGAATTTTTCGGACATAAATGTCCACCATGTCTGGCTTCTATCCCTCATATGATCAAATTACAGAATAAATATAAGGATAAACTGGCGATTGTTTCAGTTGAAGTTCAAGGCTACAACAACACACAGCTCAAAAGATTTGCCAAAGAGAAGGGTATGAATTATATTGTTGTTTCCGATGAAAAAGCCAATGGGATCGTAGACTATATCTCTGCAAGAGCGCAATGGCAGGGGAGTATCCCTTTCCTGGTCGCAATGGATAAAAAAGGAAATGTACAGTTCGTACAGGCCGGCATGTTGCCGGAAGCTTCACTTGAAGAGCTCATTAAACAACTTGACAAAGTAAAATAAAATTACTGCAACATCACGATACCGTTACGTATCGTAATGTTGCCTTCCAGTTCTGCCTCATACACTCTGTCTCCAAACTTTTTGACTGTTTCATCAAAGGTAGGAGAACGCTGACAAAAGTAAAAGAAATCATCTTTTAACATTTCACTCTCAACAGCATGTCCAAAACGGGATGCAAATGTTTCTACATTCTGTATCACTTTGGCCTTGCCTTCAAGTAAAAGCTGATTGGTTCCCATACTTTCATCAAGACGATGTGCCAGTACCCATATCTCTTTCCCCATTTTCAATGCATACTCAACAGAACGCATGGAACCGGAATTCAAGTCCGCTTCAGTCACAATAAGAATATCTCCCAAAGCAACTACCAGCTCATTGCGTACGACAAAACTCCAGCCTGTAGCCCGGAAACCGTCATTGAACTGACTGAGAAGTAAGCCTCTGTTTTCAATCGATTCTATAAGTGATCTGTTCATCACGGGATAACGGATATTCAGACCATTGGCCAGTACAGCAATGGTATTGTCCGTCCCTGCTCCTTCATGGGCTATGGTATCCACACCCATGGCAGCACCGGAAACGATGCAAACCCCTCTTTTTGCCAGTGCGTTTGAAAGTGCATAAGTGAACTGCCGTGTATAAGATGAGGGTCGCCTTGTCCCGACAATAGATACTTTAGGACGTTTTATAAGATCCAGATCTCCTCTGTAAAAAAGTTCAGGGGGATACTTCTTCATAGAATCCAATTCCGGAATATGCTCTTTGATGACTTCACTCATACCATACCTTTTTCTTTTATGGTAACAAAAGTAATGTTTCTATCTTAAAAATCTGTCAGATTGTCATATTTTACCGTGCATACAGTTCATCAATATAGAGCAGTTCTACCTCTTTCAAAATATCTTTCGCAGATGAAAGTGCCTGCATGGTAACAGTATGAGGATGCCCTATGGCAATAGCATACCCTTTTCTTTTTGCTATTTTTACTGCTTTTTGCAGCTGCTTGTGGATGTACGGAACGGAATGTTCATTGTCTATAAAAATGTCTCTTGCCACATAGACATCACCATAACTGTGTGCAATCTCTTTGACTTTACTTGTGCTCTTTGTTTTACTGTCCAAAAAAACAAAACCGTTCTCTCTCATGATCTTATAGGCCAAATGCATAGAAGCATAGTCTGATGTGAATACCGATCCGGTATGGTTGTTGATGAACTTCGCTTTGGGAAAAAGCAGTCTGAGCTCCTTGATACGGTTCTCTATTTTTTTATTGGAGAAAGAGACCTTCAATGTTTTGTACTGTGTATTGAACTGTTTGTTGCCTGATTCCATCGGAAGGTGTATCATATAATGCTCAAGCCCCTGAGCCAGACGGTTACTGTTTGGTGCCTGTTTATACGGTGGGAAGATTGAAGGTGTCACCTTTAGAGGCAATGCTTTGATAGCAGAGATCTGCGCTCTGGTATGCACATCATCAATGATGATGACCAGTTTTGGTTTTGTATTTGTAAAAGGTACATAGGTGACATTCTGAACTTTAGCTGCCTTGGCGACTTTGGGTTTTTTCACCTCATGTTTCACCTCTTTTGGGGAAACTTTGACTTTTGATTCTTTTTTAGGTGTTTTTGAAACTTTTTTCACAACTTTGGTTTTAGCAGTCTCTTTTCCTGTTTCCTTCTGCCCCAAATAATAGGCAAAAGAGATCAAAGAGATAATAAAAAACAGTCCAAACGCTGTCAACAGATGTTTTTGCCAATGAGATTTGATTTTCTTTTTGGACTTTTTTTTGACAGGTGCTTTTTTGACTGTAGATTTTTTCTTGGAAGGAGAAGATTTAGAGTTTTTTTTAGACTGAGGTGCCATACGATCCACTAATGTTAAATTTGGATTATTGTATCAAAATAAGAATATAGTTTAAATAATCAAAAAGTTAGTTTTTGAATGTTTGGGTAAAGAAGTCTACCAACTAACTAAAAATTTTTAGTTAGTTTGCAGTAGGTTTGGAGGTTTGTGCAAGGGAAGCTACAATTTGTATCTGAGCGTCTGGCACTAAATGCCGATACCCCCGTCGCTAAAGCGTAAGAGGGGTGCACACATCCTCCAAAGATGCTGTGAAATAACTAAAAGGTTAGTTAGTTTCTTGGTCAACGATTTTGTTCGCTGAAATCCACGGCATCATTTCTCTTAGTTTGTTACCAGTCTTAGTAATAAGCATCTCTTTATCGTTCGCTCTTTCAGCGTTCATTCTTGGGTATCCTGCCTGACCTTCAAGGATGAAGTCTTTTGCAAATCTACCATCCTGGATCTCTTTAAGGATCTCTTTCATTGCTGCTTTAGACTCAGCATTGATAACTCTTTTACCGGAAACATAATCACCATACTCAGCTGTGTTGGAGATAGAGTATCTCATGTCTGCAATT
>CAZCBU010000024.1:0-2999 GCA_964496995.1 uncultured Sulfurovum sp. | reverse complement strand
TAGTACAACAGCGGAAGCCAACATGAGGTATGTACCAAGTATCTTGTGGTCTTTCAACTCTGCCTGACCTGCTTCACTTAAAAGATCCCAGGCTGCTTTTCCGTCTACTGAACCGGTTAAGTAAGCAGCAACTGCTGCAACAACGGTCAAGATGATCAGGAAGAATGAAACCACACCAATGGCTTTCTTTTTTGCAAAAAGGTTGATGATCTCAAGTAAAAGTACCACGATCGGCAAAGCAATGATAAAGTGATCCACCGGCGGGTGCATCAATGCTGGTATTTCAAACGGTAACGGTATCTCCGGTATTTTAATAGGTGTTAATTCCATAAATATTCCTTCTTTTTAATTAGATGTAGCGATTATAACACAAAACTATTTAGTTTCATGATTAAATCGGTTTTACAACGACCATGATCACGATCACGATCATGATAAGTGTAGGCACTTCATTATAGAACCTGAAATACTTTCCGCTTTTATACTCCGGATCTTCTATCAGTCTCTTTCTGATACTGTTCAAAGAAAAACTGTATGCAACCAAAAATGCCAAAAAGAGCAGCTTGACATGCATCCATACTCCACTTTGAAAAATAGCGGGATTGAGATAAAGCATCACAGAACCTGATATGATCGTCGCCCACATGGCAGGGACACCAATATAGGCATAAAGTTTATATTCCTGTATCTTTACCACTTCCCCAAAGGCCAGATTGTCTGAATGTTCACGATGATAGATAAATAGACGGGGCAAATAGAAAAGCATCGCCATCCAGGAAGTAAAACTCATAACATGAAATGCCAATATCCAAGTGTAATATGCCATTATTATTTCTCCATAATTTCAAAATCTTTTTTACTGTAGATCACCAGTTGTAATTTCTTATAATATCCTAGATGTGCATAGTGTATCTTTATTTGCGTACCATTTCTGGGTGTAAGTTTTCTGTTTTTAAAATAGATCGGGATCTTTTCTCCATTGACGATCAAACTTCTATTTTTATACACACCGCTAATGTTTCTAAGCACTTCATTTTGTCTCTGAATATCAAGATCCTGATAATAAGGTATCAGGTTGGCAGTACCTTTCTCTTTTAACTTGACCAAAGCAGTGATCTCTTTTAAACCTTTATATGTAGAGATCTCCTGTACCCTGAGATCGTACACCTTACCCTCCTTGAGATCATTCACAGCTCCATAAAGGAAAATACCACGTCCCTTTGGATGCTGCTTCACCACAGCATATCTTCCCCGTTTCAGAACAACCACAGCATTTTTCAAAATAACCGGCACATCCAGAGTATCAACCGTATACAGATAGCCAATATTTTTTTCTACAGGCATTTTTTGTTTTAGATCCTCTTTGGAAGCGATATAGGGTTTCAGATCAAAATATGCATAGACAGGCAAGTGGTCAGAATAACCTTTTCCTGTATGTTTGCTCCCCTTCATCTGCCAGGAGTTTATGTACCCTTTTTTGGTAAAAAGTGTCGGGGATTTAAATACTTTAAAAGAATGGTTGACGTAGTCAATATTTTTACCGTCAAAAAGTGTAGAGGGCAGTAAAATATGATCCAGCGTACTTTTGTTACCGTAGAATTTATGGCTCCATCGCTCTTTGTAAGGCAACTCCTGCCAAGTGTTATAGTGTGTACCTTTATCTGCTTTGACAATGTCGGCTTTCTCTATCAGTTTTTTATGATGCACTGTTTGCAGTATATCGGCTATTCCCGTGATACCGTTGCTGTCATCCAGTCTTTTTTTCAGGGTCAGATGTGCATTGTAGTTACTGTTGAGATCTCCCAGGATCAGATACTCTTTATTTGCAGGCATTGCAAGGATTCGTTTTCGTAAACGCTTGGCATACTGTATGCGTTTACTTTCATATCCCTTTCTGCTTTTTGATTTCCAGTGATTCACAAAAAGGGTCAAAGGTTTTCCATGAACATCCACTTCAGCTTCCAGAATGTTACGTACCCGCGGAGAGACACTTACTTCAAGGTCTTTTTTCTTTGTTATTGGAAATCTTGACAGTAGTGCCACCTGTATGGAGGAGCCCTTTTTCGCCGTGATCGCCGAATACCTGTACCCGCATCCTACCCGTTTTAAACGTTTGACCAAGGCATCAAAGACCATCGCATTCTCGATCTCCTGAAGTCCGAGAATATCGGCATCAAGTTCACAGATCACCTCTGCCGTATGATCGATCTTGATCTCTGACATTCGCTTTGACCAATTGTGTTTGCCGGGGATGAACTCATCATACTCAGTTCCCTGTATCTTGGCATCAAAAAGATTTTCGACATTATAGCTAGCGACTTTGAAGGGCTTGGAGAAAAGGAACAGAGGAAGCAAAAGCAGGTAAAGATAACGCAAATCAGATCCTCTGTTCTATAAGGTAATAAAAAAAGTAATTATCGGAACATTTTACTGAGCATTTCCATGGCATTTCCATTGCCGCCCAGCATTTGATCGATAATATTGTTCTCATCCGAAGTGGCTTTATCGACCACGACAGGTAAAGCATCGGCAAGTGCTTTTTTCGCACTTTCATGATCTATGCCTAACTCCTGTGCAAAAACATCTATTTTGTCTTCTCCCAGTAGTACAGCCACATCATCCGGAGCAATGGCTTTATTCTCACCTTGTCCCAACCATGAACCCACGATCTCACCCAAGCCGTTCCTCGAAAGATTTCCGACGATCGCACCCAGATCAAGACTTCCTTCTGAATTGGCGATCATCTTACTCATAGCATCCGCTATTTTACCAATATCCAATCCGGTTGTTGCATCATCACTATTGCCTTCTATCAGTACAGCACCCATTTTCAATAAATCCATCAATTCCATCACAACTCCTTTAGTGTTTCGTTTTTTCTTTTATACTCTGCAGCAGTAACAGAAACTCATCCACTGTACCAAATCCTTCAACCATATCAAGGATCCGTTTACCGTCACTGTCAATAAAATAAAATGACGGAGTACCAAGTGCCTTCA
>CAZCBU010000023.1:0-4449 GCA_964496995.1 uncultured Sulfurovum sp. | reverse complement strand
ATAGAATGCAATACCTCTTCTACGGCCTGGTAAAATACATCATGTTCAAAACGGTGAGACTCTTTCAGTTTCTTCATCTCCTCAATGATCAGTTTTCGCATTTCCTTCAGTTCTTTGGTTTCCATTCGGGTCCTTTATGATTATAGATTTTTATTTTGATGGTGAAAAGTATACCTCTTAATCGTTAACTGGCAGTTAACTCGGTAAACCTCTCGACCTGTTCATCTGCGATAATTATACATTAATATTTGATTATTTTAAAATGAAGTGCCAAATGATAGAATGTTGACAGATTCTTCCGTTATAATAACGGTATTCATTTACATATAAAAGAAGGAACCCTTTCATGAACATTAAAGAACGAGAAGCGCAGGTCAGTCTGGCTATAGAGATCGCCATTAAAGTCGGTATTATCGCATTGGTCATCTATCTCTCATACCTCATCGCAAAACCTTTCATGGCCATGGTTGTCTGGGGTATCATTATTGCAGTAGGTATCAGTCCTCTGGTCAACATGCTTGAAAAACGTTTTGGTCATCGTAAAAAGATCATTATCGGTATTACTGTTGCAGTCATTGCAGCGTTGATACTGCCTACTTATGCACTTTCAGGAAAAACCTTTGAAACTTCACAAAATATCATGCATACTATGCAAGAGGGGAATATTACCATACCGCCTCCAACAGAAAAAGTGAAAGAGTGGCCGATCATTGGTGAGAAGGCTTATACATTCTGGGAGAATGCATCACACAATCTCAAAAAGACACTGGCACCCTTCTCCAAAGAGATCACATCCGGTATCAAATCTATTCTCTCCTCACTTGGCGGATTGATAGGTACTGTCTTTATGTTCATTGGTTCTATGATCATTGCAGCTGTCTTTCTCATAGCGTCAGAAAGTTCAGTCAAATTCTATAGAGATGTCTCCTGTCGGCTTATGGGTGAACGAGGTAATGAGTGGGCCACTTTGTCTACTTTAACCATACGTTCCGTGGTCAACGGTGTCATCGGTGTGGCTGTGATACAATCATTTTTAGCACTCATCGGAATGGGATTCATGGGTGTACCACTTGCTATGGTCTGGGCTGTGGGGATCATGTTCCTGACCATTATTCAGGTACCGGCACTGCTCATCATCGGGCCGGTCATCGCTTATGTTTTCTCTCAGGGTTCCGGAACAGCTGAAGTCATCTTTGCCATTTATATGGTACTTGTCGGTGCTTCTGACGGTGTCCTCAAGCCGATGCTTATGGGAAGGGGTGTCGATGTACCGATGCTTGTCATTCTCATCGGTGCGATCGGGGGCATGATGCTTATGGGTATGATAGGCCTTTTTGTCGGGGCTGTTATTTTTGCACTGGCATATACACTCTTTGAGTTCTGGATGAATGATATGAACGAAGAGGAGAACATCGTTAGCGATGAAACATCTAAGTAAACAGAACAATTTTATCTACCTTTTCTTCTCACTGATCACCCTGCTTTTCTCTGCTGCAGTGGTGGGAGAGTTACCGGGGCGTTTTGCTGAAGACTTCTTCTCCTTTGTCACTCTTTTGATGCTGCTTTCAAGTATCAGAAGCATTAAAACCGATGTAACCTGGACAAAGACCGTCTATGTAGTGATCGGCTTTTTTGTACTTTTGACAGTGCTTGGTAAATTTTTCCCTCAAGGTATTTTTGTCTATTTTATACTTATCCTACTGCTTATCTTCTTCATTGGATCCTTTACTATTGCTTTCAAACAAGTACTGTTCGTTGGAGATATAGACAGTAACAAGATCGTAGGTTCGCTGACACTCTACATCCTTCTGGGGCTCATCTGGGCAACGATCTATCTGCTTATTCTGGTTACGGATCCTCAGGCATTTTCAGGCATCGATACAGGCAGTTGGCAGGAGACCTTCTCCCGTGTGGCCTACTACTCTTTTGTCACCTTGACCACACTCGGGTACGGAGATATACTCCCTACCAACCACATCGCTGAGTTCTTTGTCTACATGGAAGCGATCGTCGGTGTATTCTACATGGCGATCATCGTCTCAAGTCTGATCTCTCTGCGTCTTGCAGCCATTCAAAAAACAAAAAAAGGCAACTAGGTGCAAGAAGCCGCAGTCGAACAAAGATCAGCCGGGCACAGCATCGTCAAAGTGCTTCTTTCGTTCAAACTTTCCGACAAGCTGAAATTCGCCATCAAGGCATCTCTGAGTCTGGTGCTCGTCTATGCGATCTCCTTCTCTCAGAGGTGGGATTCTACAACGACCGCTGCCACGACCATCATGCTCATTGCCGCCATCGGTTCGGTGGGGGACTCTGTCATGAAAGGGATGCTGCGTGTCATTGGTACGGTCATTGGTGCGGTCATCGGTATGGTACTCATTGGTCTCTTTCCTCAAGACCGTATGCTCTACCTTCTGTTCCTCTCTGTTATCGTGACCCTTTTTCTCTACTTGGCACGTGCATACAAAGGGGATATGACCGTCTTTCTGCTGACTGCCATTACCATGATGCTTATGTTCAAGAACGGTGAAGTGGATGATGTCTTCCTCTACGGTGTGGACAAGACCTTCATGACCGTTTTCGGGATCGCCGTCTATACACTGGTCGGTGTGCTGCTCTGGCCGGTCTCTCTCAAAAATGAGAGTACGGACGATGCCAAAGCCCTGACAGAAAAGCAGCAAGCCCTTTTCAAGATATGTCTCGAAGACAAAGAGAGCAACAAAACAGCAGAACAGGAGATGATGACACAGGCACAAAAACTCAACCAGAGTGCTGCACGTGCCAGCAGCATTGAAAACGGTTTCAACCGTTCACAATGGGCAAGTGTACTGCGTGACTATCGGTATATAGGGAACATACTTACCCTACTCTCCTACCAGAAGACATCCGATTTTCCCAAAGTACTCTCGAACTATATCAGCAACTACCCCAAACTGGAAAATGAAATAGAAGCTCTCTTCACTGCTCTGGTCAAAGCATGGGATGAGGGAGAGACGATTGCTATTCCCGAAACATTTGAAGCCAAATTCAATGAGAAAGAGGTACTTTCCCTCAGTCAACTGCAGCGCGCTACCCTGAGCAGTATTGTTTCAGAGACGAACAAACTCCATGCACTGTTGCGAAAACTCGCCCATAAGCTCAATGCCCTGAACAGTCCCAGACCGACCCGTTTCAAAGAAGAACCTGAAGCAGAAAGCACACGTTTTGTCTGGCTCGATCCTGAGCATCTCAAAGGTTCACTGATCACCTTTCTGGTATTCTGGACAGCGGTATTCCTTTGGATCACCGTAAATCCTCCGGGAGGTTTTTACATTGTAGCACTGGAGACAGGACTGAGCATTATCACCACATTCTCACCGGTCAAACCTTCTCTGCTGATGATTGTCTTTACCCTCTCTTTCATCTTTGCGACCGCCATGTACGTTCTAGTACTGCCGAACCTCTACTACGGATGGGAACTTGGTCTGTTCCTTTTTCTCTACGGTTTCATTGGCTTCTATGTCATCAACCCGAAGATCGCCATCTTCTTTTTACTGGGGATCGCCACATTTAACATCAATAACCAGATGTATTACGCTTTTGACGGTTTTCTGCTGACACTTTTTGTCTTTTATGCCTTTCTCTCACTGCTGCTCTTTTTTTACTATCTTCCTTTCTCTACCAAACCGGAGCATCTCTTCCTTGTCATGAAAAAACGTTTCTTCGGCTTTGCCGGAGCACTGGTACAGTATAAATGGAACCGTGCCAACGGCAGACTCACTCTCCTGCAACGCTTTAAAGGCTGGTATGCAAAAACCCACCTGATCAACACGGTAAAAAATATGCAGTTGTGGGGAAGCCAGATAGACGGAAAGTACTTCTCCAAGATAGAGAAAGAAAAACTGATGCAGTTCACCAAAGAGTGTGAGATCTTTGCCAATCTGCTACTGATCATGTACCATGATGAGCGTAAGCAAGGAGAGAATCCGCTGATAAAAGCGTATCTCTCCCAGGCAGATGAAGCACCGATGTCACGCCTGATGCGCTACTACCAGGAAGGTCATAGTGCCAAAGAAGCCGCAGAGAAGTGGAAAGACACAGACTCTGTCATTCACCGTATCGAGCAGAATCTTACAGATTTTTTCGAGAGTCAGGATGTCTCCTCTTACAAGATGAACGAGGTCCTCGGTTTCTACGAGAATGTCTCCATGCACAAAAATACCTGGCGCGCCTTTTTCAGCTGCCAGAAGATGATGACAGAGATCGATTTTAACGTATTGAAAGAGAGTAGATTCTAATGAGAAGAACAATGAGTATCAAACGTGCCGCGGCCATAGGGCTCTCCTCACTTATTTTCAGCGGCTGTGTCAAGCTTGGGCCTGATTTTACAGGTATAGACAACCCGCCCGTACCCAAGGAGTGGAAACGCAACCATACCAACCCGAAAAATGCTTCCGTTGTACAATGGTGGCG
>CAZCBU010000022.1:0-4934 GCA_964496995.1 uncultured Sulfurovum sp. | reverse complement strand
TACTGAACCGCTATGAGATAGAGTTCTTACAGTTGTGGTATCTTTTCAGGCAAAGTAATACAGCAGAGAGTCTTTTGCTGTTAAATCTTTTTCTTAATACTTCAGAAGGAACAAAGAGCATAGAGCTTTTTACAGAGATCAAAAGAGTGACAGATCAAAAAGAGATCAGAGCATATAATGAATTGACCAGAATATTGAGTCATCAATTATGGGATCAGTAGCAGATGTGTTATAATGACTTCTAATTTATTTGTAAAGAAAAGATAATGAAACTCAATAATACCCAATTGATACAGTTTGAAAAAGACGGTTTTTTGCTTTTAAAAGATTTTGCCGATCGTGAACTTTGCGATACCATCAAAGATATAGCTCAGGCACATTTAAAGCATATGGTACCGCCTGTTGAAACAGAATTTGAATATGTCGGAAAATCCAAAGAGGAACGTGAACGTATCTCAGATGCCCATTCTGAACAGATAGAAAAACGTATTACTGTACGTAGACTTCGACAGGTATATCATCGTGATATTGTGTTTAAACAGTGGATGGAAGATGAAAAAATACGTCCGGTCCTAAAACAGATACTTGGAGAATCACCTACCATTACCATTGCCCATCACAACTCCATTATGACAAAAATGCCGCACAGTTCTACCGCAACATCCTGGCATCAGGATTTCAGATACTGGAACTTTGAGAATGACAACCTGGTCTCTGTATGGCTTGCGCTTGACAGTGAAAATACCAGGAATGGTGTGCTTGAATTTATTCCGGGAAGTCATAAAATGGATTTTTCGGCTTCACAGTTTGATGAAAAAGAGTATTTTTCAGATACGCTGGATCAGAACAGAGAAGTCATCACTACAAAAGTTTCTTATGAACTGGAAAAGGGGGATGTGGTACTGTTCCATTGCAGACTTTTGCACCGTGCCAATAAGAATGAAACGGATGAACCCAAGATCTCTTTCGTTTATACAGTAAAAGGAAAAAGCAATCAAGCGATGGAGGGTACACGATCTACAGAGTATGATGAGGTCCCTTTAGATTAAATACACAGAAATTCTACACTAGGTGTGTAGAATATAAAAAGAATGAAAAATAGTTGACAAAATAATAAATATAAGCTATAACTCATTAACAAAAATAAGATATAATCTTAAAATTAAAAATACAAAAGGATGTAAATATGGCAAAATATGTAGAATTAACAGCAAGTAACTTTGAAGCAACAGTAGCTGAAGGTGTAACAATGGTAGACTTTTGGGCTCCATGGTGTGGACCTTGTAGAATGATCGCTCCGGTAGTTGAAGAGTTGGCTGAAGATTTTGACGGAAAAGCAACGATCGCCAAAGTCAACACTGATGAAGAGCAGGAATTAGCTGTTAAATACGGAATCAGATCGATCCCTGCAATTCTTTTCTTTAAAGATGGTGAAGTGGTAGATCAAATGGTAGGTGCAGCTTCTAAAGATGCATTTGCAGAAAAAATCAACGCGCAACTGTAAGTTGTCACTAAAACAGGGAGCTCTCTTCCTGTTTTCTCTTTCACACAAACCCTCTTCTAAAAATTATTAACCAAGCATTTAAAGTGTATAATTCGTCTATTATTTATTTGAAGTATTTGATTAAAAATTTTAAAGATTGTAAGGATTCAATATGTTAGATTGTGCAATTATTGGTGGTGGACCAGCAGGCTTGACAGCAGGACTTTATGCAACAAGAGGCGGATTGAAGAATGTTACGATGTTTGAAATGGGTATGCCCGGCGGACAGATCACACAGAGTTCCGAGATAGAGAATTATCCGGGATTTTTCGAACATGACAAAACAGGTATGGATTTTATGAATACCTGGCAGGATCAGTGTTTTCACTTTGGCCTCAAACATGAAATGAAAAAAGTAGAAGGTGTGGCAAAAACAGGTGAGCATTTTACAGTTACGCTTGAAGGCGGAGATACTGTAGAAGCAATGACGGTCATTGTCTGTACCGGTTCCACGCCTAAAAGAGCAGGGTTTAAAGGGGAAGATGAATTCTTCGGAAGAGGTGTCAGTACCTGTGCAACCTGTGACGGATTTTTTTACAAAAACAAACCTGTGACCGTTCTGGGTGGCGGAGATACTGCACTGGAAGAGGCATTTTACCTCTCCAATATCTGTTCTGATGTCTATGTGGTACACAGAAGAGATGAATTCAGAGCAGCCCCGCCGACTTTGGACAGAGTGATGAGAAAAGAGAATATTCACCTTGTCACTGACTCTGTCATTGAAGAAGCACTTGGTGATGCAATGGGTCTGACCGGTGTAGATATTAAAAATCTCAAAACAGATGAGATCACACATATGGACAATACAGGGCTTTTTGTTTTTGTCGGGAATGATGTTAACAATAGTGTTTTAAAAGATGAAAACGGTGAATTTATCTGTAAAGTGAATGACTGGGGGCAGGTGATCGTTGATCTGAGTATGAAAACATCAGTTCCCGGCCTTTTTGCCGCAGGTGACATGCGTATAGAAGCACCTAAACAGGTTGTTTCTGCCGCAGGTGACGGTGCTATAGCTGCACTGCAGGTCATTTCATATATTCAAGAACAACAGTAAAGGATTGGTAAAGATGGTAAAAGTAGGGATTGTCGGTAGTACGGGAAGAATGGGTGAGCACCTTATAAAAAATGTCTTGGAAGATGAGGCCTTAAGCCTTGCAGGTTTGCATGTATTTGATGAACTGAAAGTGGCTGTACCTGATGAGGTGTTGGTAACAAACAGTATGAAAGCACTGCTTGAAGCCTGTGATGTGATCATTGACTTCTCTGCACCTGTGGCAACGCAGGAGTTGTGTGAAGAAGCACTTAAAAATCCTAAAGCACTGGTTATCGCAACGACAGGATTCACAGCACATCAGCAAAATCTTCTGACAGAGGCAGCCAAAGAGATGCCTGTACTTTATGCTTCCAATATGTCAGCAGGTATTGCCCTGTTGAAGCAGCTGGTCGAGCAGGTTTCTGCAACCCTGAAAGATTTTGACATTGAGATCGTTGAACAGCATCACAGACATAAAGTAGATGCTCCAAGCGGTACAGCATTGACACTGGGTGAATTTGCAGCCAAAGGTCGCGGTTTGGACCTGGATGATGTGCGTGTTTCCGGAAGAGACGGTCAGATCGGTGCAAGAAGCAAAGATGAGATCGCAGTTATGGCGCTCCGCGGCGGTGATATTGTCGGTCGACATACGGTCGGTTTTTACAATGACGGTGAGTTTTTGGAATTGAACCATACTGCTACCAGCAGAGAAACCTTCTCCAAAGGTGCGATCCGTGCAGCCAAATGGCTTGTAGACCAGGAGAGTGGTCTTTACTCAATAAATGATTGTTTAGGAATTTAATATGTGTGCAATAGTGGGTGTCTTCGGTGCAAAAAAAGCTTCTACAGTAGCGTATTACTCGCTTTTTTCCATGCAGCATCGCGGACAGGAAGCTACAGGTATTTCTGTGGCCAACGGTGAGCGTATCTCTGTCTATAAAAAACGCGGAATGGTCGCGGACGTCTTTTCCCAGGATACATTGGACAGTATGGAAGGTGGATGCGCGGTAGGCCATAACCGTTACTCTACTGCCGGATCGGAGTCAACAGGAGATTCCCAGCCTGTTTTTGCGAAATACAAGTTGGGTGAGATCTCTGTTGTCCATAACGGGAATCTGATCAACAAACTTGAAGTGAGAAATGAACTTATCGACAGAGGTGCTATTTTCCAGACAGATATGGATACAGAGAACATCATCCACCTGATCGCAAAATCCCAAAAAAATGCTTTGGTCGATCGTATCAAAGATATGCTGACAAGGATCGAGGGAGCCTATTGTCTGGCGATCCAGAGTCGTTCCAAAATGTTCGTGATCCGAGACCGTTTCGGGATCCGTCCTCTCAGTCTCGGTAAACTAAAAGACGGAGGATGGATCGTAGCGTCTGAAACCTGTGCTTTTGAGCTTGTCGGGGCAGAGTTCGTACGGGATGTGAAACCTGGCGAAATGCTGACATTTGAAGAAGGAAAAGAACCTGTTTCCGAGCAGGTTTTTGAACCTGACTATCATCCGTGTGCGTTTGAATATATCTATTTTGCAAGACCGGATTCCATTATTGACGGCAAGAATGTATATGAAATGCGTCTGGAGATGGGTAAAAAACTGGCGGAAGAGACACCTGCAGATATTGACCTGGTCCTTCCTGTACCGGATTCAGGTGTCGCTGCGGCCAGAGGATATGCGGATGGACTTGGGGTGCCTTTTGAAATGGGGATCGTAAGAAATCATTATGTGGGACGTACGTTCATTGAGCCTACGCAGGCAATCCGTGATTTAAAAGTAAAACTCAAACTCTCTCCTATCAAACATTTGATAGAAGGCAAGAGGGTTGCGATCATTGATGACTCTCTGGTACGCGGTACCACTTCCAAACAGATCGTTCGTATGCTGAAAGAGGCAGGTGCCAAAGAGGTGCATATGCGTATCGCGGCACCGGAGATCAAATTCCCTTGCCGATACGGGATCGATACACCGACCAAAGATGAGCTTATCTCTACCAAATATACGCCTGAAGAGATCGCTGAAAATATGGGTGCGGATTCTCTAGGATTCCTGTCTATTGATGGTTTAAAAGCATCGCTTGGCAGGGAGAGAAAGTACTCGTTGGTGAGTTTTGACGGTAATTATTTTGCCGGAGGTAATGCTGAGAGTCCGGGGTGTGCTGGAGGGTGTTAATACCTTTTTGTTCCCGCGTTGCTCGTGGGAATAGATACTTCAGTTTCTAATCTATTTCAAAAACTTTTTATTGTTTAATCTACTTTCCTTCTCATTTCAACTGTGGTGTTGTGGCTCTACAACACCAATAATTATTTCTTTCTTGATTCTTTCTCTGTGATCCCTGACATTCCGAAACGTCTTG
>CAZCBU010000021.1:0-5676 GCA_964496995.1 uncultured Sulfurovum sp. | reverse complement strand
TTGTATTTGATCTGACTTTGCCACTCAGAGTCAATGAAAAGGGTATTGAATTGAAAGGGGCCTTTTCGCCATGGCTTCATCAGCTCTGCTGCCTGTTTGATCTGTTCAAGCTCTTCAGAAGACAGATCTGCTATTTGAATTTCAACCCTGTCACCAAGTGTTACTTTAACATTGGCATATTCAGGAAGAGCCGCAATGGCTTCCTGATAAGGTTTAATATTTTTCCAAGTGAGCCATTTTTGACGTTCCTGCC
Source organism: uncultured Sulfurovum sp. (assembly GCA_964496995.1). Lineage (GTDB taxonomy): Bacteria > Campylobacterota > Campylobacteria > Campylobacterales > Sulfurovaceae > Sulfurovum. The sequence continues at coordinate 5,423 of CAZCBU010000021.1, read as the reverse complement.
TGAGTGTGTCAAGATTCATCTATTTTTTAATATACGCTCTTTTGATCTTTTGATCAAACATAGGTTTGTTGCTTCCTGGTGCTACAGAAACTTTTTCCATTTTACGAACAACGTCTTTTCCTTTGATGACTTCACCAAAGATCGTATGTTTACCGTTTAGCCAAGGTGTAGGTGCAAGGGTAATAAAGAACTGGCTTCCGTTTGTTTTTGGACCGGAATTTGCCATAGCCAGAAGGTACGGTCTGTCAAACACCACGTTGGCAGCGAATTCATCTTTAAATGGTTTACCCCAAATAGATTTACCACCTGTACCGGTACCGCGAGGATCCCCGCCCTGGATCATAAAATCTTTAATGATCCTGTGAAAAATAAGTCCATTGTAATAACCGTTCTTTACATGCGTGGTAAAATTCTGTACAGCAAGTGGTGCCACTTTTGGGTAAAGCTTAAGCTCTATTTTCCCCACATTCGTTTCCAGTACAACGATCGGTGCCTTTGCATCTGCCGCAACAAGGTTCAACCCACCCAATAACATTAATCCGATAATAAACTTTTTAATCATGAACTGTTTCCTTTTATTTATGGTCTATCACATCATTTGCACATTTATCAATATGCAACTCTTTAAGCAGCATCTCAAAAAATGCACCACTGTCCCTTTGTACTTCATCGGAAAATTCAATATAGACAGACTGTTTCTCTTCTGTATGCTCTTTTGAGTTATCAAAACATTCCGGTTTAAGACCTGTCTTCTGTTTCACTTTGCTCACTGCCGCTTCGATCTCATCTCTCACACCAGGATTGTTCACATATACCAGACTCAAACCGGCATAGCACTCTTCCATTTTTACATTGGCAATGATCTCATCACATCTATCCATCAATCTATCCTTATATCCATGATCTGTCATCATATGGGTAAATTCTTACCTAATACAATAATATTTGCGCGTATTATACCTCTTTTTCCATTTACTTTGCGTTAGATACATTTATTTTGCAAAAGATGTTGCTCTTGTTTCCCGAATGACATTGACTTTTATGTCACCAGGATACTGCACTTTCTCCTCTATCTCTTTTGCGATCTCTTTACTGAGAAGTACCGCTTCATTGTCACTCATCTTTCGGGCATTTACAAAGACACGTATTTCACGGCCTGCATTAATGGCATAGGCCTGAAGAACATGACTCTTGGAGGTAGCGATGTTCTCTATCTCTTTGACTCGTTTGGTAAAACTCTCCAACACTTCACGCCGCGCACCGGGTCTGGCCGCACTCAAGGTATCGGCAGCACAGACCGCTGCACTTTCCACAGAATCAGGTTCTTCATGTCCGTGGTGGGCATAAATAGCATTGATGACAGTAGGATGTTCATTGTGTCTGCGGCATATCTCCGCACCTATTTCCACATGGGAACCGCCCATATCCTGTGTTAAAGCTTTGCCTATGTCATGCAAAAGCCCTGCACGTAAAGCCAGTTTCTCATCTCCACCCATCTCTGCTGCCATCACCTTGGCCAAACGTGCAACTTCAAGCGTATGTGCCAATGCATTCTGTCCGTAACTTGCTCTGTATTTCATTCGGCCAAGTAGCCTTACAAGCTCTTCATGCATAGGGAAAAGCCCCAGGTCGATCAGAATATTCTCACCCTCTTCATAGGTTTTCTGTTCAAATTCCGCCTGTACTTTTTCATGCACCTCTTCTATACGGCCGGGATGTATACGGCCGTCTTCGACCAGTATTTCGATCACTTTTGTCGCGATCGCTCTTCGGTACAGGTTAAAAGAACTCACCAGGATCACACCCGGTGTTTCATCGATCACAATATCCACACCTAAAAGCATTTCAAGAGATTTGATATTTCTCCCCTCTTTACCGATGATCCGTCCTTTATGCTCATCGCTCGGCAAGGTAATAAGATTGATCAGCCTCTCACCGGCAAAATCTCCGGCATAGCGTGTCGTAGCCTGGGAAAGAATGTAATTTGCCTTCTTCTCCCCCTCCTCTTTCGCCTGCTGTTCATATTTACGGACGATAGCGGCAACATCTGCTCTACTCTGCTCTTCCACTTTTTCCAAAATATAATTTTTAGCTTCCTCTTTCGTCATAGAAGCCACATTTTGCATTTTTAAAATGGTTTTATCGATCTCTTCACGTTTCTGGGTTTCAAGTGATTCCAGATTGGCTTCTCTCTGAAGCAGCTGCTTTTCCAGAAGAGCTATGCTTTTCTCTTCCCTCTGTAACTCTTTGGTTTGAAGGATCAAAGCACGGTTGCGTTCTTCCACCTGTGCCACACGTTTTTGAAATTCACTCTCTTGTTCAAGTTCATTCGTTTTGATCTTCACACGGGCTTCCTGAAGTAAAAGCTCAGCTTCATTTGCAATGGCTTTCGCTTTGGCTTTCGCTTCCAGTTCCAGATGTGAGAACTCTCTTTTCCGACTGTTCTTAAGCCACAGGTAACAGATCCCCGATCCTATGAGTGCTCCGGTCAGACCGGAGGCTCCTATTATTCCTAACATCACTTATTCCTTTATTATAAAGAAAAAGTCAAAAAATACAGTTATTTTTATGGCACTATGACCACATCTGCTTCAATATCATAATGATCCGTAATTTTCTCTTTACTATAACACAGTTCACGTGCCACAAATACTATCTTACTTATATTTTTAATCTCTTTTTCAAAAAATCTATCGTACATGCCTTTTCCGAATCCTACACGTCTGTGTGTAACATCCATTCCCACAATAGGTACAATAGCTATATCTAATTTTTTAGTTCTATACTGTTTTGAGTTTTTCGGTTCTTTGATCCCAAAACGTTTTGTTTCCAGTGGGTATCTATATTTTACCAACCTAAAACTTGTACCTTCCATAAAAGGAACATACAATTCTCTTTTTTCTTTTCGCAGTTGTTTAATGAGCGGATAGAGATCGACTTCCGTTCCCAGTGGAAGATAAAGCATGATCTTTCTGGCATTATACTGCCGGATCATGGCATACAGCGCATTCAATACCGTTTTATCTTTTTTATAACTGCCTATACCGCTTGCTTTTTGTAAACGCTGCAGACAATGTTCACGAAACTCTTTTTTTTCCATCTTTTTTCGCATAACTTCCATTTAGTGCTCTTTTGGTATAATCATCTTTCAATAACCCTGTAATTATATCGTAAGCCCTTAAGGAATCGTGTGAAAAAGATCAATATCCTGTTTTTAACTGCCATTTTACTCTGTTCCACAGGCTGTGAAGATAAAAAAACCGATACACCGGTCAAAAAGACCGTAACAGAAGAAGCACCAAAGATCGAGAAAGCAGAATATATGAAAAAGTATACCTTTGCTTTAAATGATCTTAACGACAGTAACTATTCTATCACTATCATAAATAAACATATTGAGATCAGCCATGTTGACCAAAAGCTCATTCTTTTGAATTTCTTTGCCACCTGGTGTCCTCCCTGTAAAAGTGAAATACCTTACCTGGCTGATCTGAAAAAAAAATATGATGGTACGCTTTTCATCGCCGGTATCCTGGTCAATGATACCCCTGACAAAAAGACATTGAAAACATTTATGGAAGAGTACGGGGTCAACTATTTCATATCTAACGCCAAAGACAATGATGCCTTGGGCACACTTGCTGCCAAACGCTTACAGCTGGATGAGGATTATCCGATCCCACTGACCATACTCTTTAAAAATGGGAATTATTATTCACATTATGAGGGTGCGATCCCTGTTGAAATGTTGGAACATGATATCAAAGAAGCAATACATAAGGAATAAGAAATAATGTTCAATCTATTTAAAAAAGTTTTAGGTAAGACCAATGATGCCATCAAAGAGGTCGTTGAAACCAGGAAAAAATCCATATCAAAAGAGGAGTTTGAAGACATTCTACTTGAAGCGGACGTCAATTATGAGTTGGTAGAGAGACTTCTGGAAGCCCTTCCCGAAGAGATCAACAGAATACAGGCTTTCAACTCCATGATCTCTGTCTTCCAATATACGGCAGACTGGAAAGAGAGTGACGCAAAACCTTTTGTCGAGATGATCATCGGTGTGAACGGTGCGGGGAAGACCACTACCATCGCCAAACTTGCCTACCGCTATCAGCAGGAAGGAAAAAAAGTCATCCTGGGTGCCGGAGATACTTTCCGTGCGGCAGCCATAGAACAGCTTTCCAGATGGGCCGTGAAACTGGATCTCCCCATTGTAGCCACAAAACAGGGTCACGACCCTTCCGCTGTTGTGTATGATACGATCGAGTCTGCCAAAGCCAAAGGTTTGGACAATGTCATCATTGATACTGCGGGAAGACTGCACACACAGACCAACTTGAGTGAAGAACTTAAAAAAATGATACGTGTAGCCCATAAAGCACTCGATACCGCACCCAACAGAAAAATGCTGGTACTCGATGGAACACAGGGTTCCTCTTCCATCAATCAGGCAAAAGCATTTGACGAAATGATCGGTATTGATGGTATAATAATCACAAAACTTGACGGAACAGCAAAAGGCGGATCGGTACTCAGTATTGCCGATGAACTCCAAATGCCTATTTTTTACATTGGTACAGGAGAGCAGCCAAAAGACCTTATTCGTTTTAAAGCAAATGAATATATCAATACGATCCTGGATGAGATCTTTATATAAGGAAAAGATGATGCGCGCTTTTTTTAATTTGTTTTTATCTCTGGGAATGCCGATCACTGTACTCTTCATATCACTGGCTACAGGGTATTTCATGATGGATTATGATTTAAGCAAAGCACTGAAACTGGGTACACTCAGCGGATTTATTGCTGCTGTTGTCTTTTCATTTTTCATGGCAGCCGTTTTGATTATCATGCGAAAAGTCCGCTCGGCACGTACTGTAAAAAGTTCCCCTAAAAAAAGTACGATGAGACATGGACCTGAAAACGGAATGCTTGACAAGAGCTTCATCTTGCTTATGGACAAAGTCATTGCATTTGAGGTCCTGGTCCATTCTGTCATTGATCAAAAACTGGGTAATATCAAACATGGAGAGAAAGGGGAAAAAGCGATCACCGTTCATGCGCCTGATCACACGATCTATATCTCGGTCATTCCACTTACAGATCATACTTCAGAGGTCAAGATCAAAGCCAATACATACAGTCCAAGTGTTAAAAAGATCATCAACTATACCAAGATGAAAGAACTCTCTTTCCTGAAATATTGATCTTCTACAGATAAAAATATGTCAATTTGACATATTTTTATCCAGGATCCCAAAAACATCCTATACTTCTTTCACTAACTGCAAAGAAGAGAATATGGCAAAGAAAAAAACCCTTTTTGAGTGTCAGGCATGTGGCTTCCAGTCTCCAAGATGGATGGGAAAATGTACTTCCTGTCATGAATGGGAAAGCATGGTCGAACTTACAACAGATCA
>CAZCBU010000020.1:0-6431 GCA_964496995.1 uncultured Sulfurovum sp. | reverse complement strand
GCTACTTCAAAAAAAAGGGAAAGTATAAACGTTTTGCTGTCGATACATTCAAACTGCAACGCATCATCCTGATTAACAATGACCGCTTCAAACTCTTTCTGGAGAACAAGAACAAACCCAAATATCCACTCAAACGTATTGTGGTATTCACTATCGTCTTTCTGCTGATCATTATGCTCTACTTCTGGGTGATCCGTTCACTGAGACCTCTTACGGAGCTGAAGAACAAGATCAAAAAGTTCTCGGAAGGGGATCTGAACATCCAGTGTGCCAGCGATAAAAAGGATGAGATCGCAGAGGTCGCCAATGAATTTGACCATGCCGTAACCATGATACGCGAACTGTTACAGTCACGCCAGCTCTTTTTACGTGCGATCATGCATGAGCTCAAAACCCCGATCGCCAAAGGACGATTGATGAGCGAGATGCTTCCTGATGAGAAGAGCAAGCAGCGTATGCACGGCATCTTTGAGCGCCTCAACCTGCTTATCGATGAGTTTGCCAAGATAGAGAAGATCACCTCCAAGAACTTCGAACTCAACCTCAAGCCCTACAAGATGAGTGATCTTGTCGAAGCGAGTATCGACCTGCTTATGGTCGAGCATCCTGAAAGGCTTGTCAGTATCAACATTAAAAAAGACTATATCGTCAAAGCCGATTTCGAACTCTTCACACTGGTGATGAAAAACCTACTTGATAATGCACTCAAATACTCCACCGACAAACACGTCATCGTCAGCATCGATACAGACCATGTTGATATTATCAACAAAGGAGAAGCACTCCCCGAACCTCTGGAAAACTACTTCAAGCCGTTCCATACTTCAAAAGGCGGACTGGGTCTTGGGCTCTATATTGTCAAAAGTATTCTGGATATTCACCATATGGAGCTAAGCTATGACTATAAAGATGGAGAGAATATTTTTACGGTGATGTAGCGTTTAGCGTTTAGCGTTTAGCGTTTAGCAGATTTTTTCAGGTGTTACCTTGTCAGTACCTTAGTTCTCTGTCATTCCCGACTTGATCGGAAATCTTGAAGCTTTGTCCATCCAAACGTCAAGATCCTTGGATCAGACCCAAGGATGACGGAGATACAATAGATAACGCTACAGAGTCTCCTGATCCTATCCGTAATGTGTTCCCAGTATCTCAAACAACTTTTGTATACTTAACGGCTTATACAAATAAGCATCAACACTTGAACCTGCTTTTTGGATATTATCGACCTGGTTGTATGCAGAGAGAATATAGACTTTCAGTGCCGTATTATGCTTTCTTATCTTTTCTATTACCTCATATCCATCAACTTTTGGCATATTGATATCGGTTATGATCAGATCATAATCATAATTGCATGCTTCAAGTTTCTCCAGGGCATCTTCTCCGTCACACGCAGTCGTAATATCATCGAAGATATTGGCAAACAGCCCGACTGTCGACTGCATAACATCTTCATTGTCTTCAATATAAAGCAGCTTCAAGTGCTTTACTTTTTCCAACATTTTATTCAGCTCTTGCATCTGTCATTCCTTCTCTTCTTGTTCTTTTTTTTCATCAGCAATAGGCAACCTGATCGTAAAAACTGCACCTTCAGCACTGTTTATTACACTCAGTATACCATGGCAATGGTCCTCAACAATAATCTTACTCATATAGAGCCCCAGACCTGTCCCATCTTTCTTCACCTTAGTCGAAAAGTACGGATCAAAGATCGAATGAATAATCTCTTCGGGAATACCCCCTCCATTATCAGCTACCTCAAGATAGGAGTACATCTCATCATCATAAGTCTTCACCAGAATATACGGATCTTCCACTTTCCTCTCAAGTAGTACATCTTCAGCATTTTTTATCAGATTCAAAGTCACTTGCCGGAGCTCATTCACAAGAACACTAACCTTTTTTTGTGCCTGAAAATCTGAATGCAGTTCTATATTTTTATTGACAAGTGAGGTTGAGATAATATCAAATGCACCTCTGACAACTTCCGTATATGTCACACACTCCTCTTGCTTGTCTTTTTTATAGAAGTTTCTAAAATCATCGATCGTTTGCGAAAGGTGCATGGAAAATTCATTGATCTTTCCAAGTTTATGCATGAAGTACTGCTTGGTATACTGATCAAGCATGATCTTCATATACATATCATTCGCCGTAGATGAGATCGCTGTCAACGGCTGTCTCCACTGGTGAGCGATCATACTGATCATTTCACCCATTTGTGCCAGCTTGCTCTGGTGAAGCAGTGTCTCATCTTTCTCTTTACTACGCTTAAGCTCTTCTTCCAGATGAACACTGTCAGTAATATCCAGACGGATTGCCGCATACCCTTCGATCCTGTTTTTTCTGTCAAAAAGAGGCTCAATATTGGCATAGACCCAATAATATCCACCATCTTTCTTCCGGTTCTTTACTTTTCCTTGCCAGCTTTTCCCACTTTGTATCGTCTCCCACATCTCTTTGAATACCTGCTTTGGCATATCCGGATGACGAATCAGGTTATGTGGTTTTCCTATCAATTCCTCTCTAGTATAGCCAGAGATGATACAGAATGCATCACTTACTTCCAAAATACGACCTTTCGTATCAGTTGTTGAACTAATGATATATTTATCTGTAATTACTTTTAAACGTTTTTCACTTCTGATCAGTCGTATAATCAAAATAATCATTAGGATAAAGCTTACAATACTTAAAATATTTAGAAATGCCAGTATGCCAAATGAACGATACGTATTAATGCGTGCATGCTGTATAGAACTAAAGATCTCATTTTCAAGATAGGTATTGACATATTGCAACAGATTGATCTTATATGTAATATTCTTAAACCAGTATTCCGCACTCACATCATAAGGTCCTTTTTCATTAAGAATGACCTTTCTGATACGCACAACTTCCTGAAATGCTTTTTCCTGACATATAGACTGATAATAATTTGATACATTTTGTGAAGCATAATTAAAAAAGATCTTTATATAAATCTTCTGCGTTGCGATCAATTCAATAAAGTAGATCCGCAAATGTTCATTATTCTTTTGTGCAGCAAGAATTGCCGTACCTACTGCCCGTTCAATACCTGCATTCTCTTTCGCGTACAAAAAATTGTTGTATGCAGTAAACTGCTGTGTGATCGAAGGAACTTTAGAAGTCTTGGAGATGGCGATAATGACATTTAAGAGTTCATCATTCATATTGGAAAAGAATTGAATACTCTCTTCTGCCTTAATATCCAAATGATCAATTTTATCTCTTACCATCTCTAGTGTATCAATATTTTTCAATACTCTCTTTAAAAGAAGTACAATATCCTTATTTTCAAAATGCTGCAAAAGTCTTTTAAGTTCTTTGACTTTTTCATCCATGATTTTTCGTTGTACCAAAAGCTCTTTTCCAAACTGCTTTCCTTCACTGGCAAGATACCCCGAACTCATACCCCTCTCTTTTTGTGTTGAATGTATAAGTTGGGAGATTTTTGTAGCCAAAGTAACCCCCTCTTCCAATTCGGAAAGAGAACGTCCCTGTACATATTTCATTGAAAGCATATTAGCAGTTAAAACTAGCATAACTACGATCAGCAGACTGAGTGGAAGAAGTATTTTAGTTTGAAGCTTTAAACGGTCAAACATATCCTATTCCATCTTCAAGAGGAAGTGCTATGCGGAAGATCGCCCCCTCTTCCCCATTGGTCACACCCAATGTTCCGTTACAGTGCTCCTCAATGATGGTTTTACTCATATAAAGTCCCAGTCCAGTACCATCCTTCTTCTTTTTGGTTGAGAAGTAAGGTTCAAATATCTTGCTCATCAAATCTTCAGGTACCCCTCCGGCATTATCACAAACTTCCAAAATACGCACATTATCTTCCCGATAGGTCCGTATCTTAATATAGGGATTCTCTACCTTGGTCTCCAGCAATGCATCCTGGGAATTTTTCAGAAGGTTCAATACAACCTGTTTGATCTCATTGGGATAGGAGTAAAAATGATTTTTACAGTTCAACTCTTTGATGATCTTGATATTTTTAGTAATAATAGAGGTCTCAATGATCTTCAGTACGCTCTCTACAACCTCACAGAGACTTGTCTTCTGTTTCTCTTTTTTGGGCTTGAAAAACTCCCGAAAGTCATCAATTGTCTGACTTAAGTGCATCGCCGTATCAGTAATCATATCACTCAACCCCAATATCCCCTCCTGATCCAGTGTACCCAGAGACGCTTGCAGGTTGATCGTTTGACTTAACGTACTGATTGATGAAAGCGGTTGCCGCCACTGGTGAGCGATCATACTGATCATCTCTCCCATCTGTGCCAGTTTGGTCTGCTGCAACATTATACGATCTTTATGATTATTTTTGATCACCTCTCTCCTGACACGATCTTTCAAAAGTAGATTGAGATCTTCAAGCTCTTTAGATGTCTGAGAGATAAGATGAGAGAGTGCTTTGAGAGTCAGACTCTGTTCATTCTTTCTTTTTTGCAAATAGTTATATGGTGGCACTTCTCTTTTAGGTACAGTATCACTTTCACTCAAAGCAAGAATCGTCATCGTCTCATTCAATAGTTCACACTTGTGATTTACCGACTCCACATAGAACTCCCCATAAGTAAAAAAGCCGGTAACATTGCAAATACTCTGAAGGGGAAGCAGTTCATCATTAACATTTTCTCCTAAAAGCTGCAGCCTTGCCATACAGGAGTAGACAAAGATCGATTCACTTTTTTGTACCTGATGATCCTCATAGACACTCTGTCCATACTGTAAAATTGCCTGAAGGTTTCCATACCCGAAGGTCACTTTGTCACCGGCATGAATGCTTCCGGCAAAGACCAGAGACCCGTCACTTCTTTTGGAGAGAGGTGCACGAGGGATCTCCATGCCGTGCTTCTTGACAATAAGCGGAAATTCCACACCGATTTGAGGAAGGTTTCTGGCGATATCCTCCCCAAGATACTTTCCGTAAATATCAACTGCACACTCTCCGTCGATCTCATATATGATATTACCCTCTGCACGGGTGACCATCATACTCTTCCCCACAGATTCCCATCCGAAACTTGCCTTTGTTGCAACCTGCAGATGCTCATTGTAGAGCAGTGCTACCACCGCACCGGATGGAAGGATCTCTTTTTCTGTAAAAACAACTGTCTGCTGAAAATTCGCATTATCGCCGGATAATCCTCCTGCAATGATCAATGATTCATGGTATTTACCCAAAGTATCAATAAATGCTTCACCATTAATATGCAATCCATCTACAAAAGAGATCGCAACCCGCGGCTTCTCCTCTACGGTACAAAACTGGGATATAAGCGCATTGGCTGTCTCTTCACTGCTTTGATGAATTTTGGAGGAAAATGTACGGATCTTTGTATGCTCAAAAAGGGAGAAAGCCAATACGGTTGTATGCATTTTGGCTTTTCCCTCTATGATCTCACCTGATGTTGTGGTTCCAATGATACAGGCATTGGGAAGAAGTGTAACGAGCGTCTCTTGAAGGGTTTGAATATATGGAATATCACATATACCGGTAAAAACCTGCACCAAAAGGTTCTTTGCACTATCAAGCTTTTGGTCTAAGATAAAATGTGTCAGGGTCTCAGGTGATGTATATGTGAAACTGATCGTATGCATATGATCCCCCCTCTCCTCTCTCAACGTATTACAAGTTTACAATTTTTGTCATACTATTTCTATTGACTGATATCAAGAAATATATTAAAATATCTTACAATTATCATAATTTCAAATAAAAAGTTGAAGAGTATCTATTAAGGAAAGGAAAGAGAGAAAGTCTCTCTTTTAGATCGTATCGGAGATCATAAAGGCAAGCTCCAGTGCCTGAGAGGCATTGAGTCTCGGGTCACACTGGGTATGGTAGCGGCTGGCAAGCCCTTCAGGGGTGATCGCACATGAGGTACTTCCCGTACACTCTGTGACATCGTTCCCCGTCATCTCAAGGTGGATACCTGCTGCTACGGTACCGTGCTCTTTATGGATCTTGAAGAACTGCTCCACTTCAGAGAGAATGTTGTCAAAATCTCTGGTCTTGAAGCCGGTAGAGGACTTCTCGACATTCCCGTGCATCGGGTCGATCGTCCAAACCACGTTCTTGCCTGCATCACGCACTTTTTTGAGTAGCGGTGGGAAGTATTGGGCGATCTTGTCCGCACCCATACGGACGATCAGATTGAGTCTTCCCTCTTCATTTTCAGGGTTGAGCGCATCGATCAGCTCGATCAGCTCATCCTCTCCCATCGTAGGTCCGACTTTACATCCGATAGGGTTGTTGATCCCTCTGAAGTACTCAATATGCGCTTCGTTCAGATCACGCGTACGGTCACCGATCCAGAGCATATGTGCCGAACAGTCGTACCACTCACCCGTTTCACTGTCCTGACGTGTCAACGCCTGCTCATAATTAAGTAGCA
>CAZCBU010000019.1:0-5041 GCA_964496995.1 uncultured Sulfurovum sp. | reverse complement strand
CATGTCTGAAAATCTCGATGATCTGGTAGAAAGATACAAGGATGCAGAAGGAAAATTGACTTGCAGTGATGCCTTTAAAGTAGCTGCAAAGCTTAAGATCCCCGTACTTGAAGTGGGGGAGTGGGCAGATGCAAATCATGTATCTATTTCAGCTTGTGATCTTGGTCAGTTTGGAACACAGGCACTGGGTGAATTTAAAGAGGAAGTTTTTTCAGATCTTGAAAATATAATGGATGAGCAAAAAAAAGTTTTTTGTAAAGATGCCAGAGAGTTGGCCCAAAGATTCAATTTAAAGTCTGTCAGAACGGCCATTCTCAAAGGTGATCTGGATGTAAAATATTGTGAACTGGGTTGTTTTGCTGAGAAGCAGGGTACTAAGCTTTATATCAGAACAAAAACCTGGATGGAAAATCAGTATGGTGACCTGTTGTTCGGTAAAGGCAAAACAGAGATACTTGAAGCTATAGGCAACTTTGGTTCTATTGCCAAAGCAGCAGAATATCTTACTATGTCTTATGAAAAAGCATGGTCACATGTAGAGATACTACAGAAGAATCTGGATGATGTATTGGTTGAGGTGGTACAAAAAAATGGTGAAGAACAGGATAGTGCAACATTGACAACAGCTGCCCATGAATATGTGAAAAAATACAAACAGCTTCAAAATGAAATAGAAGTTTTTGCGAATGAGCGTTTTGAAGTACTTTTCCTCGAAGAGAGAAAACGTCAAAAAAGATCAAAAAGAGAAAGAGAGAAAAAGAATGGCTAAGAATTATGTAGACTTTCAAGAGGCAATAGAGAGTTCACTCGGAAGTGCAAAAGCAACATCACTTAAAGAGATAATAGGTCTTGAGCAGGCACTGGGAAGGGTATTTTCACAAAATGTGATCTGTCAGAAGAATCTTCCTTCTTTTAACAACTCTGCTATGGACGGCTTTGCCATCAAAGCAGAAGATGCAGGGAAGACACTGAAGATCAATGATGTCATTTATGCGGGAGCAGTGAAAGAAGCTTCTCTTACTGAAGGTGAATGTTATAAGATAATGACAGGAGCACAGGTGCCATCAGATGTTGATACCATTATCCCCATAGAAAACGTTATAAAATTTGAAAATGATGAAGTCACGCTTCCTGAAACAGTTAGAAAGGGAGATGCCTTAAGACTTAAAGGAGAAGAGACACAAGAGGGTGATGTGCTTTTTAAAGAGGGTGAAGAGATCACAGCCAGAACCATTGCAGTACTGGCATCTCAAGGTATTGTTTATGTAGAAGTCTATAAAAAACTCTCCATTGCCGTGGTCTCAACAGGGAATGAACTCAAAGAGCCGTGGGAGAATGCTTCGGAAGACGAGATCTACAACTGTAACTCCTACGCTATTATCTCTACCCTGCAATCCAAAGGTTTTGATGCTTCCTACATCAAAGTGATCCCGGATAATCTGGATGAGACGATTGCTTTTGTCTCTGACCTGAAATCGTATGATATCATCATTACTTCGGGGGGTATCTCCATGGGGGATGCGGACTTTGTGGGGAGAGGTTTTGAAGCCAATGGGCTGGTCACACTGTTTGACGGGGTGAACATTAAACCGGGTCGTCCGATCATGATGGGACGTATGGAGAAAACTTTTGTTATTTGCCTGCCGGGTAATCCACTAACAGCCATGGTCAATCTCTATCTTTTTGGTATGCCGATCATGAGAAAAATACAAGGTTACAGTGCCTATCATCACAATACGGAACTGGCAGAGAATATGGCTGATTTTAAAACAAAAGCAGGACGTGTGAATGTAGTACTTGGTACATTACGATCGGGTAATTTCACTGCCACCAGAGGCAACCGTTACGGTTCCGGAATGATCACGGTCATTGAAGAAAGCAATGCTATGTTGATCACCGATGCTTCCAGTACAGGGGCTCATGAAGGTGATGAGGTCAAAGTGATCCGTCTTGACGGTATGTATCTGGACGAAGAGACAGATATTTTCAACTAAAGGATCCGGTCTTGAAACATAAAACTGTATGGCTTATGATGGTGTTGGGTACACTGCTTACGGCTAAAGACGATATTGTTGTGTTTCATGCAGGGTCTCTGGCAGTCCCTTTTGCGGAGATGGAAAAGACTTTTGAAGGAAAATACCCTCAGTATGACGTCAAACGAGAAGTGAGCGGCAGCCGAAAAGCAGCCAGAAAAGTCTCTGATATCAAACGTTCGGCAGATGTTATCGCCTCTGCGGACTATAAGGTCATTGACAATCTCCTTATCCCGGACGATGCCAAATTCAATGTGCAGTTCGCTACCAATGAGATGGCGTTGGCCTATACGGAAAAGTCAAAATATGCCAATGAGATCAACGGTCAGAACTGGACAGATATTCTACTCAAAGAGGGTGTAAAAATAGGACACTCCAATCCCAATCTCGACCCTTGCGGGTACCGTTCTGTTCTAGTCGCCAAACTGGCAGAACAGTACTATAAAAAACAGGGGTTTTACAAGTCACTGTTTGGCTATAAAACCGTTTATCAGGCAGGAGATGAGAACAAACCAAAAGTGATCGTTCGTCCCAAAGAGACTGACCTTTTGGCACTGCTGGAAGTCCATGCGATCGACTATCTTTTCATCTACAGATCGGTGGCAGAACAGCATGGCTTGAAATATATCACTTTTCCTGAAGAGGTATCACTCAAGGATGAGACCCTGAAGCCCCTTTATGAAAAGGTCTCTTTTGCGATCAGCGGTAAAAAGCCCGGAGAGACCATGCTTAAGAAAGGTGCTGCCATGGTTTATGGATTGACCATCCCTCAAAACAGCAAATCTCCGCAAAATCCAAAAGGTGCTGTGGATTTTGTCAATTTCATTCTCTCTGAAGAGGGACAGAAGATCATGCTGAAGAATGGTCAGGGTGTTCTTAACCCACCTGTCATTACGGGTGACAGTAGTATTTTAAAAAGGTAAGCATGAGCACTTTACGCATTGAGAATCTGTCAAATTCCGTAGCAGGATTTTCCCTCAAAGAGGTCACACTGGAGATCGAGCAGGGAGAATATTTTGTCTTGCTGGGACAGAGCGGCAGTGGGAAGACACGCCTGCTTGAAGCTATTGCCGGTGTTGATGCCTCTTCAGGATCTATCTTTTATCAAAATGAAGAGATCTCCGGAAAAAATCCTGAACATCGTGACATCGGTTTTGTCTATCAGGACTTTGCCCTTTTCCCCAACCTCAATGTGCTGGAAAATATTCAATTTTCAGGTAAATACAAAGAGATCGAAAATGCCGAGGATCATTTTGAAGATATTATCGGTTTTTTGGATCTTAACGCACTACTGGAACGTTCTATCTCCGATCTGAGCGGTGGAGAGAAACAGCGTGTGGCGATAGCCAGAGCATTGTACTCCAAACCGAAGATACTGCTTCTGGATGAACCGCTGAGTGCCATTGATCCTACTTTTAGAAACAGTATTATGAAAAAGCTTAAAGAGATCCATCGGCGTTATGACCTCACGACCATTCATGTGACACATAATTTTCGTGAAGCATCCTATCTTGCAGACAAGATCGCCATTATTATGGATGGGAAGATCGAGCAGGTCGGCCGACCCAATGAAGTACTGAATCATCCTGCCAGCATTGAGATCGCCCGGTTTTTGGGCTTTAAAAATATCTTTCCCACGTCATTGATAGAACAGGAAGAGAGATCGGATTATTTTTCTGTAGACCCCAATGTGATCCGTCTTCTGAAAAAAGAGATACCCTCTTGTGACTATTTGTTCAAGGGGTATGTAGAAGAGTGTATGGGTATCACCGATCATTTTAAACTTTTTGTAGCGGTGAATGAGAACCAGTTTTTTATCAAGATCCCGAAACGGGAATATGAAAATTGTCTTTCTGATGCCAGGGAACCGGTCACTATCGGTTTTGATGAAAAAGATGTGAGTTATCTATGAGTATCGCTTACAAAAATGACCGTTTCAATGTTTCACTGATCGTTCTGGCGGTCATTATTGTCTTTTTTCTCTCTGTGCCTATCCTCAAAATGTTTGTTGGGGTAGGGTCGGACAAACTCATTGATGCTATCAAAGACGGAGAGGTCATCTCTTCTATTCTTCTGACGATGAAAGTTTCCCTCTGGGCAATGGTCTTTGTCATATTTACCGGTCTGCCGCTTGCCTATCTCATAGCCCGCTATGATTTCTGGGGTAAAAGTATGCTTGAAGCTATCATTGATATCCCTATTATGATCCCCCATACTGCAGCGGGTATTGCACTTCTTTCAACCTTCGGTGACACGGGTCTGGGATCGTTCTTTAAATTTTTTGGCATAGAATTCGTAGGTACAGAATACGGTATTATGATCGCTATGATGTTCCTCTCTGCACCATTTTTAATTAACGCTGCCAAAGACGGTTTCAGAAAAGTGGATCCCAAACTTGAAAAGGTTGCCCGAACACTCGGAGCCAACCCCTTTAGGGTATTCTTTGCCATCTCCATTCCCAATGCCAGAAAAGATATTGTCAACGGTGCTTTAATGATGTGGAGCCGTGGTCTGGGTGAATTTGGTGCTGTCATCATTCTGGTCTATCACCCTATGACGACTCCGGTACTCATCTTTGACCGTTTTTCTTCCTATGGATTGAGTTATTCTGCACCTGTTGCCGCAGTGATCATAGGATTCTCTGCGATCGTCTTTTTGATCATCCGTTTTATTGCCAACCGGTTTGATTAGATCAGATAGCGCCTATCATTCTCTTTTTTAATTTCAGAAAATTTATCCAAGTATTCGAGATAAGCAATAAGATATTTTCTGCTTAGAGGGTATTTCTCTTTGAAATTTTTAATATCAATAAATCCCTCTTCTTTAATGATCTTTTTCATCTCTGCAATGATCTTGTTGAGACTTTGTGTATGGATAAAAAGGTTGTGTTCCAAGCGTATGACCTCTTTTCTTGTACATAATACTTTTAAAATATCGTCTCCGCTTTTTCTGTCCAGATCAAGATCATCATAGATGTTATAGGGTGCTGTGGGGGCAATGTCTTCTTC
>CAZCBU010000018.1:0-7857 GCA_964496995.1 uncultured Sulfurovum sp. | reverse complement strand
AAGGATATTCATGAAGAAATTATTATTGACCACTTTACTCATAGCTACTGCACTTAATGCCACTGAGTACAAAGCCGTCTTTGACCTAACGACTTCCTCGCCCATTACTGTAGAGAACAGGATTCTACACAATATTAATGGTATCAGGCACTACTACGCCAAAACAGGAGACACATTTAAAGCAGCCGTGATTATCTCGGGTGATGCGTATGAGTATTTTGAAAATAGTTCTGAGATCAAAGAGATCGCCATTGATATTTCAAAAGTGGCCAAGGTAGAAGTTTGTTCTGTCGGGATGAGAAAACGCAGCATTAAAAAAAATAACATGCTGCCTTTTGTTATCCCTGCATTCAACAAAACAGAAGCTCTCATACGTTACCAGAACCAAGGATATGCATACATACCGGTACAGTAGTTGACCCGCATCAAGCAAGCAAGTATAGCATATGGCTATAATCATCCAAAAAAGACAGGACTATCCATGAAAACAGCATCATTTTTTACAGATTTGAAATTCTCAGACGAACACGTTGTCATCACACCAATGTTGGACAGTGATTTCGGGAAAGAGATACGCATTGCATTTAAAGAGGGTCAGATCATGAAAGAGCACAAAACCAAGTTTCCTATTGCAGTCATGACTTTGAGAGGTGCTATTGAATTTGGCGTTGGAGAAAAAACTTTCATACTTAACGAAGGGGATGTCATTACCCTTGAAGGCAATGTCATGCATGAACTCAAAGCAACAAAAGAATCAGTGGTACGCCTCAGTCTTCATAAGGGAGATACTGTTGCAAGAGTCAAAGGTGTATTAAAACTGTAAGATTTATGTCGGGATGAGGACATCCCGACCTACGATTTAAAAGATGTATATTCCCACTCATCAATATTATCTACCAATTTATGTTTGATGGGGTTATGTTTGATATATTCCATTTTTTCAAGCCAATCTTTTTCATCCCGTATAGTATGTTCATAAAAACGTTCTTGCCATATACCTGAATGACCTCTTTTATATTTTGCATAACTAATTTCATTTTTTGCCTGAAGTTTAGTTTGTTTATCTAGTCCATATACAAAACTTCGTTTAACATGATGAATAATTTTAGAGTAATCCATTGGATTTTTTGGAGTAAGAATCATATGTAAATGGTCCGGTAAAATAACGATAGCATCTATACGATAAATATATTTTTGTTTACTCCGTTTAAATGCATCACGCAATAACTCAATATTATCAACAAGTAATGGTTTCCGTCCCTGAGTTACCAATGTCAAATAATAGCTATATCCATCTAAATATATCCGTCTATAATTCATAAAACCAGTCTATCGCAATAACAGAACATCAATAAAAAGAATGTCAAATTGTCATGTTTTGTAGGTCGGGATGCCCTCATCCCGACATAAATAAAGCATAAAATTGAATTTGATATCTTTAAAAAGTACGCCACCAATATCAAAAAGTAATCCTTTTATCTTATTCATTTTGCCCATCCTTCTGTATTGAGGTATTTATAAGTATAGTGTAAATCTGTGTAGTATCTGAGTATAATACACTTCTATTATGTGATTATCTCCAAAATTTATGTCATCCTGCATAAATGAACAGACTTCATAAAAGATTTTAACGGATAAGGAAAGCTCTATGACCAGAGAACGTGAAGGCGAATTGTTAGTGTTTGGTTTTTCACTCATGGAGAGCTGGTTCCCCATACTCTCGATCGTTGCCATGTCTTACATCGGTGCCTTGCATACATACGCCTACAGTCTTATGATCGCTCTCTTCTTTTTCCTCAGTATCATGGCAAAAAGAGACCGATTTAAAGAATTAAAGAATAAAGCAGCCTATAAAGACCTGTTATTGACAAGTTTCTGGATCACTTTACTCTTTATTCTTGTTTTCACAGGAATGCAGTATACCACTGCGGGGAATATGGCAGTTATCATTTTCCTTCAATTACTCTTTTCCTACCTTTACTTCAATGTCATCGGCGATGAGAAAATTGACAGGCTACATCTCATAGGTGCCACTGTCATGGGTATCGGTGCACTGATCATTCTCGTCCCCGATACTTTGA
This sequence comes from uncultured Sulfurovum sp., assembly GCA_964496995.1. Taxonomy (GTDB): domain Bacteria; phylum Campylobacterota; class Campylobacteria; order Campylobacterales; family Sulfurovaceae; genus Sulfurovum. Next base: position 5,776 of record CAZCBU010000018.1, on the reverse strand, counting down.
TATTCAATAAAGGTGACCTGCTCATACTTATTGCAGCAGCCATTGCACCTTTTGCCAACTTTTATCAAAAACGTGCACGTACTTACTGCTCTGCAGAAACTATTTTAGGATTCAGAACCGTGGTCGGCCTGCCTTTCATTGTGCTGCTTGCCTGGCATTTTGAACCGGCAACAAGTTATGAAAACTTTATGTTCGCCTTGCCTTCCCTGCTTATCATCGGAATACTCATCTATGTGGTTTCCAAGATCATGTGGATAGAAGCCCTGCACCGCATCTCCATTACCAAAGTCTCCGCCATGATGGGTCTTGTACCTATGCTGACACTTTTCTTCGCCTACCTCTATTTGGATGAAGTTCCACAGCTTCGGCAAATACTGGGTATTATCCCCGTACTGGTCGGCGGATATATACTGACCAGACCTCTTTCAGAAGATCAAACCGACTTGCTGTAGGTTGCAAAAAAATGAGGGACCGGCGGTTCCTGTTCATCCTCATAGGCTGAAAAACTCTCTTCTGAAAGTCCCAGGGACTTGAATGTATCTATTTCAACTCTATCCAATGGTAAAGGAATATCCTCTTCCTGTTCTCCGCTGTTTCTGCTTCGACAGGAAACAAGCAGATCCCCCTCTTTCACCAAAAGACTGACCATTGCTTCTATAGCCTGTTTACGGTACTTCTCGGGAAGGACCTGAATAGTATTACACTCATAGACCAGATCAAAATCTTCAAACCATGCTTCAGGGTAGTCAAAAAGATCCGCCACCAAATATTTTACATTGGTATTTTCATAACGCTTTTTACAGAGTTCGATCGCGGTGGGTGCAATATCAAAGGCCGTCACTTCATAACCGTAATTTGCCATCTCTTCAGCATCATCTCCGACACCGCAGCCGATAGCTATGGCTTTTTTCATTTGACCATTCAAATGATGTCCTTTCAACCACTCTGTCAAATAGGGATTCGCTTCAAGATCTGCCCAGAATACCGCTCTGTGGTCACCTTCTGCATCCGTATAGATACTGTCAAACCAGCCTAAAGGGTCATTGCGTTCCTGAAAGTCACGTACCATGTTCTTATACACTGTCGGATCAAACTCTTTCATCTTCTCTTCTTTCATCATTAAGGTAAAAGGAGATATCTTTTCACATAAAATACTCCCAGTCAAACAACTTTACCCTTTATCTGTGTAATCATTATGGAATTTGGCTAAAATACAGCAAAGGATTAGAAATGAGTGATGAACACAGAAACAACCCAATGCACGGCATCACCCTGAAGATAATAGTGACAGAACTTGTAGAACATTACGGATGGGAAACACTCTCGGAATTTGTAAACATACGCTGTCTGCAATACGATCCGTCGATCAATTCCTGTCTTAAATTTTTGAGAAAAACCCCATGGGCCAGAGAAAAGATAGAAAAAGTATATATGGCTATGTTAAAAAGCCGGGAATAAAATAAGGGAAAAAGGAAAGAAGTAAGTCACCCCACACAGTGTAGTGACAGGAAAAAGAGATCAGCTCTCTTCTTCGGTCTCCGGAACATCTTGATGCTCATTCATCTCCATGATATGCGGATTGGATAGTTTCTCTTTCCTGAAGAGTGTCAAAAGATCTTTAAGTGTCTGATGCATATCGCCACGGTCAACGATCATATCGATAAGTCCATGTTCAAGCAGGAACTCTGAACGCTGGAAACCTTCAGGAAGATCCACCCCTACGGTTTGCTTGATAACCCTTTGACCTGCAAACCCGATAAGCGCATCCGGTTCAGCCATGATGATGTCACCCAGCATTGCAAACGAAGCAGAAACACCACCCATCGTAGGATCGGTAAGTACAGAAATAAAAGGCAGGCCTTTATGGTGCAGTCTGTTCAATGCTGCGGATGTTTTAGACATTTGTAAAAGTGCATACGTACTCTCTTGCATTCTTGCACCGCCTGAAGCAGATACAATGATCACACCGCTCTGATTTTCAATCGCTCTGTCAACAGCACGAACGATCTTTTCACCTTCAACAGATCCCAGGCTTCCACCCATAAAAGAGAAATCAAAGACCACCAACTCAACAGGGTTGCCGCCTATGGTACAGGGACCACTCATCACTGATGATGTTTTCCCTGTTTTTGCCTTGGCTTCTTCCAAACGTTTTTTATACGATTTTTTATCTGAGAACTTAAGCGGATCTACCGGAGCCAAAGTGGTATCCTGTTCCACAAAAGAACCCTCATCCGCAATAGACGCAATACGTTTTTCAGCGTTGATACGGAAATGGTGATTACACTTTGGACATACGTTCTGCTTCGCTTCTACTTCTTTGTAGTACATAAGAGAAGTACATTTAGGACATTTGATCCATTGATTAGGCTGTTCTTCCTTTGTCTCTTTCAGTATATTGTCAAAAAGGCTACCAAACATATTTTCTCCTGTCTATTCTTACTTGATATTTTTAATTAAAGCTTCTATTTTTTGCGCAATTGCTTTATCTTTCGATACTATAACATAATCCGCCTCAACAATCACTTCAAGCCCTTCACAAAGTGCCAGACCTGCGGCAAAGTCGTAGATACGGAATGCGCCTACAAAAAGCACAAAATTGACTGTTTTGGCATAGGCCAAAGAGAGTGCAACAGCTCCCGGTGTTCTGAACTTGAACCCTTCCACATCCAAAAGTGCCACCAGTTCAGGATGTGCATAGGCTTTTTCAAAAAGACCGATCTCCGAACGGGGTGAATTATGTGGTGCATGGTAGGAAGAAGAGAAAAGTTTTCCCTGAAGGGTCTCTTCATTTTCATCCTTGACAAAAAGGTCCCCGTTGGCAAGATTGCAAACTACAGCCACATCCAAAATACCGTCAGCATTGACTTTTGCAACGGAAGTACCGTAAAAAGGAAAAAGGGAAAGGGCATTGGAAGAACCGTCAATAGGATCGATGATGATCTTGACCTCACCCTCCCCTATGATACCGGACTCTTCAGACTCGATCTGCCCGAAAGAAGAGAGGTGTTTGACAAATATCGCTTCAGCAAAAAGGTCAAGTCTGGAGGAGATATCTCCCCCCGCACCTACTTCTGTTTTTTCAAACCAGGAAGCCTCAAAGCCCTCATTGATCGCAGCAGCGATCTCTTCATTGGCTTTGATACAGGCTTGGGTAAAGGCAGTCATCTGACTTTTACTCGCCTTTTTTATCTGCAATGATCGTCGGCTTGATACCGCGCGGTGCGACCATCCAGAATTTACGCATCTCTGTTCTGAAATGTTCCAGAATGTAGGCAGCTCTTTTTGAACCTGTTTTTTCCAAATAGTCTTTCAGCAAAGCTTTCAGCTCAAACATTTCAGAATCCCACTCATCGGTATCAATACGTAACGGTTCAACCAGTTCAGGATTCACTTTTTCATAAAGGTCACCCACTTCATCATAGACAAACGCTTTACCACCTGTCATACCTGCACCGAAGTTCACACCTGTCTTACCGAGTATGACCGCTACACCACCTGTCATATATTCACAAGGATGATCACCCGTTCCTTCAACAACCGTCGTTGCTCCGGAGTTACGTACACCAAAACGCTCACCTACCTGACCATGGACATAAAGCGTACCGCCTGTTGCACCGTAAAGACAGGTATTTCCGCCCAGTGCAAATTCGGCACCCGCTTTCTCTGCAGTGATCACGATCTGACCACCGCTCATACCTTTACCGATGTAGTCATTTCCTGCACCGTCAATATTGATATTGATCCCTTTTGCAAGGAAGGCACCGAGTGACTGACCCGCTGTTCCTTTCATATTGAGGGTGATCGTGCCATCAGGAAGACCTGCATTTCCATGGATCGCTGCGATCTCACCGGAAATACGTGTAGCAAAAGATCTGTTCAGGTTGGAGATCTCTTTGTTCAGCACGATCGGAGTTGACGGATCTTTGATCGTCGGCATCAACTCTTCGACGATCTCTTTTTCATACTCATTTTTATCATATGGTTCGTTGAACGGTACCTGACACGTGTTTACACCTTCCAGTTTGTAAAGCAACTCTTCAAAGTTGAATTTCTTTGCGAACTCATCGTCGATCACTTCCAACAGGTGGTTCTGCCCTACGATCTCTTCAAGAGAGGTGTAACCAAGCTCTGCAAGGATCTCTCTCACTTCTTCCGCGATCAAGGTGAAGTAGTTGATCACTTTTTGTACATTTCCGGAGAAACGTTTACGTAAATGAGGGTCCTGTGTTGCAACCCCTACACCACATGTATTCAAGTGGCAGACACGAAGCATAATACATCCGACAAGTACCAAAGCACCTGTACCGAAGGCATACTCTTCCGCACCCAGGATCGCTGCTTTAATAACATCAAGCCCTGTTTTCAGACCACCATCGGTTTCAAGTGTCACCTGTCCTCTGAGGTCGTTTGCTTTCAATGAATTATGTGCTTCAATAAGTCCAAGTTCCCAAGGGTTACCTGCAAACCTGATAGATCCGATAGGCGCAGCACCTGTACCACCGTCTCCACCGGAGATAATGATCTTGTCCGCATAGGCTTTTGCCACACCCGCTGCGATCGTACCGACACCCGCAGTCGATACCAGTTTAACGGCCACACGTGCATTCGGATTGATCTGCTTCATATCAAAGATCAGCTGTGCCAGGTCCTCAATAGAATAAATATCATGGTGTGGCGGAGGTGAGATCAATGTAACACCCGGTTTTGTGAAACGCAATGATGCGATCAGCGGAGAGACTTTAGAGCCAGGAAGCTGTCCCCCCTCACCAGGTTTGGCACCCTGTGCCACTTTGATCTGGATCTCCGTTGCCGAACGCAAATACTCCGGAGTCACACCGAAACGTCCCGAAGCCACCTGCTTGATACTTGAGTTCTTGTCTGTCCCGTAACGTGCAGGATCTTCTCCACCCTCACCCGAGTTTGACTTCGCACCAATGGTATTCATCGCTACTGCCAAAGTCTCATGCGCTTCCTGAGAGATCGACCCCATTGACATCGCTGCAGTTGAGAAACGTTTGAAGATTTCAGAGAGCGGTTCAACCTCATCAATACTGATCGGTTCTCTATCTGACTTGAGCTTATAGAAATCACGAATGAACTTCTTGTCTCTCTCATTGACCAGTTTCTGTACTTCTGCATAATCTTCTTTACTTCCGCTTTCCGCACACTTTTGGATGGCAGAAATGGTTGGACGTGAAAAGTCATGGAACTCTTCACCTCTTTTATATTTGTAGAACCCGCCTTTGTAAAGCATATTCTTCTTACCTTCAAAGGCATCTGTAAAGGCTCTCTGATGGTTCGTATTCAACCGTGCATCGATATCTTCATAGCCGAGTCCCGGTAGAAGCCCTTCCGTACCGTCAAAACACTCTTTAACGATCTCTTCATTCAATCCGATCACATCAAAGAGACGTGAATTACGGTAAGAAGAGAGTGTTGCAATACCCATTTTGGACATGATCTTTAAGAGACCTGCACCCATGGCACGTCTAAAGCGCTTCAATAAGATCTTCATATCAGCAGGATCAACCTCAGTCACCTGTTCAACCGTATAGTAAAGCAGATAAGGATAGATCGATGCCGCCCCATAGCCTAACATCGTTGCTGCCGAATGCGGATCGAAAACTTCTCCCGTTACGACCACGATACTTACAAGATGGCGCAATTTAGCTTCCAGGAGTGCCGTACTTAAACGTCCGACCACCATAAGCATTGGGATGACTTTATTTTCTGCATTGAGTGATCTATCATCCAGAATAACAGTTCTGACACC
>CAZCBU010000017.1:0-3475 GCA_964496995.1 uncultured Sulfurovum sp. | reverse complement strand
AAGATTACTCATTTGCTTCAGAAATAATATACTGTCTGTTTCTTACTTTTATGGAAGGTGGCAATTTTTCTGTCTCAAAGTAGTCATATCCCTCTTTCAGGTTCATCCAAAAATCAACCCACTTATTTTCAGAATGAACTGCCATATTTTCTTTTGTCATCTTGAAAGGATAGATATGTACCGGTACGAACTTCTCACCTTTTTTCAAAGCACTCTCCACCAACGCATAGATCTCTTCTATCTTCTCATCTGTCATCGCATAACAGCCTATGGAGACACAGTTTCCATGTACCATAAGAAAAGAGCCTGTACGGTGATGTGCTTTATCATAGGCATTGGGATACCCTAGATTAAAGGAGAGGTGAAACTTTGAATTTGGATTCAAGTGTTCTTTTCTGACTTTGTAAAAACCTTCGGGAGCCTGTTTGTCACCCTCTTTTTCTTTGGGACCGAGCGCACCGGAATAAGCACAGATAAAGTAGTTTTTCAAAAGCCTGTACTCTGCACCGGAACGTATCCACACTTCAAGCAGTGATGCTTCTTTAAAGATGCGAATGTATATCGGGTCTCCCAGCTTTGCATTCAGATCTTCCAATCTTTTTTCAAGAGAGTCATCCCAGTATTTGTCATATACCACTTCTGTAGCTACATAACTCTCCATCTCTTTCCTTCCAAAACGCATAAACTCTTCCCAGCTCATTGTGACATTATTTTCAACATTCTGAGGTATTGTCTCAAATGTGATATTGGTATCTACGGTCGGTATGTTTGTCATATGTATATTTTCTGAAATAATTTTAGCAGGTTTCGGAGGATAAAGATAGAAAAGTATAAAAGAGAGTAAAAGAAAAGCCGTGACAAGGATATCGGCTAAAATGAGCCAAGCCCTTGTCATACGCATGTTTAGAAGTTAAGTCTTTGAGATCTGTCATACCCGTAAATATCCGGGAAAGAGAGCAATTTACCGCTTTCATCCACATATGTTGTCAAATATGCAGTATGCACAGGCAGACGTCTATTGACTTTCAAATAATGTGTTTTATAACTGTCATATTTTGCTTTGACATCTTCATAGTCATGTGCTGTATAGTTTTTAGAAATATACTCAAGCATATACTTCGGTTTTTCAAGTCTCACACAGCCGTGGGAAAATGCACGTGTTTTTCTCTTAAAGAGCGATTTGGTCGGTGTATCATGCATATAGACAGAGTGATGGTTAGGGAAGATGAATTTCACACGTCCCAATGCATTCTTGTCTGACGGTACTTCAATGAATTTGAAAGGCACCGGGACTTTCCCTCCAACATAATATCTTGCCACAGAAGGATTGAAACTCTGTGCAGGAGAGTTCAGGTTATAATCTTTCCTTACAACCAAACGGTGACTTTTCAAATATCCCGGATTTCTCAACGTTTTGGGAATGATCTCATTTCTTGCAATACTGTCAGGTACGTTCCACGTTGGGTTCAGGGTAATGTACTGAAGATTTTCAGAGAAGATCGGTGTCTGATTTTTTCTCTTCCCGACGATCACTTTCATCTCTACAGCCGTTTTGTCATGTTCGATCACACGTATTTTATACTCCGGTATATTCACAAGTGCATACGTCTTGCCAAGTCCTGGCTTCATCAGCTTCACTCTCTCAATATTCAGACGGATCTTGCGCAATAATTCCGGTGAGGCATTGCCACTTTTTTGCAACGCTCGGTAGTGTGCGATAAGTGCATTGAATTGTCTATATTCAGGAACATAAGGTTTAAGGATCTTCTCTATGCTCTGTCCAGCTCTGAGTTTCATCTGTATATCAGATGCACTGACCTTTTGTCTGTAGGCATTGAAACCTTCCGCATTTGTCAGACAGCTGTTGGCAAGATTATCAGTATATTCTACCAATAACTTTGTCATCAACTGGGAATTTTCACTTTTTCTTACTTTTTGGTAAAGTGCCTGTTGGTCACAGATCGACATATATTTGTCTTGTTTAAGAATATTTAAAAACTCATTCTTCTGTGACGAATGCCAACCAGATGCATCCGGTGTTCCTACACAACCACTTAAAATAACAGCCAAAACTGCTGCCAGTATCAATTTTATTTTCATTTATTAATCTCCCTTAAATATTGCGCACACGTATACGCACTTGAAAATGCCCACTGGAAATTGTATCCCCCCAATCTTCCTGTGACATCCAATACTTCACCCACAAAGAAAAGCCCTTCAACTCTTGTACTCTCCATGGTATAAGCATTCACTTCCTCTGTGGAAACACCGCCTTTGGTCACTTCTGCTTTACTGTAACCAAAGGTTCCAGCAGGTGCAAAAGTGTAAGATTTCAGTGTCTCCAATTGTTTTATATCTTCTGATGTAAGTTTCTTCCCTGTTTTATCATCAAGCCCTAATTGTACCAAAAAAGCCTTAGTAAGACGTTTTGGTATAGGAAGCAGTGAGGTTAACTGTTTATTGCTTTTTGACAAATTCTTTAAAGAGAACTGTGGCAAAAAGTCTATTGCTATCAAACCTTTTTCCCAATAAAGAGATGCATCCAGCACCGCAGGACCACTTATGCCTTTGTGGGCAAAAAGCAAAGCACCGGAACAAACCGCATCTTGCACTGTGATCTCAACTTCAGTGGAGAGACCCGATAACTCCTTAAAAAAGAACTGATCCTTCTGTACGGTAAAACCCACCAGGCCCGGTGCTGTTTTTACAATAGTATGACCAAAAGACTTTGCAATGTCATAGCCGATGGCACTTGCCCCGATTTTTGGGAAAGAGAGACCACCTGAAGCGACAACCACCTGCTTTGCCTGAAGTGTCCGCTTATCTGTTCTGACAGAAAACATCTCACCTGTTTTAGTGACTTCAAGCACTTTTTCATTGACATGTATTTTCTGTTTTTTACTCTCTTTGGTCAAAACATTTAAAAGCTCTTTTGCAGAATCCTGACAGAAATACTGATGCTCTTTTCGCAATACAGGGATCAGCTGCCGATCTTCCAGCCAGCTAAGCAGTGATCTTTCATCAAAAAAATCAATACTTGCTTCCACAAAGGTACTGTCCCCGACATAATATTCACTTCCCATATGCGCATTGGTAATATTGCATTTTCCACCGCCGGAAATAAGTATCTTGGCACCAGGTTTGGCATTGGATTCTATGACAACAGCCGAATTTTCAGGTAAAAGCGAAGCAAGCATTAACGCAGAGGCTCCCGCACCTATGATGATTATATCTCTATTCATGAATGATATTATATCCAAAGCTACACATCTATTACACATAAAGAACATACAATACGAAAAACAGGAGCGTATGCATGAATGAATATAAAAAACTATTGGCAACAATTCTATTAATATCAACTGTTGCCACACTCTCTCCAGGCGCTGAAAGATATGACACAAAGGCTTTTCGTACCATCACAAAACTCTGTACCCCCTGTCATGGAACACCGTTCTATATGGCTAAACAGGTT
>CAZCBU010000016.1:0-4636 GCA_964496995.1 uncultured Sulfurovum sp. | reverse complement strand
TATTACGGTACACCTACCGCATTGAATCAGGTAGGAAATGTGATCGCTACGGATGCAACGACCATCAGCATCACACCTTGGGAGAAAAGCCTTCTGGGAGACATTGAAAAAGCCATTCAGGAAGCCAATATCGGTGTCAATCCGAACAATGACGGAGACTTCATCAAACTCTTCTTCCCACCTATGACATCTGAGCAGAGACAGGAGATCGTCAAACAGGCAAAAGCAATGGTCGAAACAGCGAAGATCGCCATCAGAAACGTAAGAAAAGACGGCAATGACAAGATCAAGAAATTGGAGAAAGAGAAAGAGATCTCTGAAGATGAGTCTAAAAAAGCCCAGGAGCAGATCCAAAAATTGACAGATGAGCATATTGCAAAAGTTGAAGAGGCATTTAAAACAAAAGAAGCGGATATTTTAAAGGTTTAAGATGAATGTTGAACAGGTTTATAAAGATGCCAATGCGCTTTTAGACGGTCACTTCCTTCTTGCAAGCGGGAACCACTCGGCAAGATACCTGCAGAGTGCAAAAGTACTGGAATATCCTAAAAAAGCTGCAGAACTTACAGATGCTCTGGCAAAGATGATCAAAGATAACGGTATTGAGGTCGATACTGTCTGTGCCCCTGCATTAGGTGGTGTACTTGCAGGCTATGAACTTGCACGTTCTTTGGATGTTCGTTCTATTTTTGTTGAAAAAAAAGAGGGAGGTATGGAGCTTCGCCGTGGATTTGAGATCAAAAAGGGTGAAAAGATCATCATTTGTGAAGATATCATTACCACTGGCGGCTCTGCACTGAAAGCAGCTCAGGCAATTGAAGCTTTAGGCGGTGAAGTAGTTGCATTTGCTTCACTTGCAAACAGAGGTTTTTGTAAACGTGTCGGGGGTAAGACTGATGTAAAACCGGAGTGTAAACTTCCAAATAATGTACCACTCTTCTCGCTTGATGATTTTACTTTTGAAATGTATGCACCGGAAGATTGTCCGCTATGTAAAGAAGGAAGCACTGCCATAAAACCGGGCAGCAAAAGCTAGCAATATCAAAAGGGCTTTATGCCCTTAAAAATTACAGGTACCTCTACCCATATAAACCTCTCCGCAATGTTGACTTTTTTCTTCACTGTTATTTTCCAGTCTTAGTGTTTCATACTCAGCTATGACCTCTTCAAGTGCAGAAGCATCCGGCTCTCTTTTTATAGCCATAAAACCTATAATATTCTTCTCTTCACAGAGTTTTGGCTGAATGAAGGTTTCTGTCCAGTATGCAGTGCCGTCTTTGGCAATATTTTTCATATAGCCGTTCCAGGTTTTTCCAGATAATGTCATTTCGCAGGCATCTTTGAAAATAACTTCCGGCATTCCCGGATGCATATGCATACGGTGCGGCAACCCTATCAATTCTTCTTTTTCATAACCGCTCGTTTCTACAAATCTTTTATTTGCATAGGTCACATAGCCATCTTTGTCTGTTTCAAGGATCAATGTTTTCCCGCTGTAATAGACTGTGGTATCTTGTGGTGCTTCTCTTGTGACAACATTACCTGTTTTACTGTTCGTAAATTCTAGCATTAAAATATCCTGATGTAATTTTATTAAAATTCATTATATCATAAAATATTTTAAACAAAAACAGACAGATTCTAAAGGTTACACTCTCCACACGATCGCACAACTCTCTACATCGATATCTGTTTTTCTCGGTTTGATCTTAAATGTTTCTATCTCACAATTGTCTACATTGTATTTCTCTTCAAAGCGGTCTATTTTATCTTCGAGTTCTTCCTGTAATATTTCTATATCTTCATTGATCTTGGCAACGCGTTCTTCTGCTCTGCTCATATCTCCACGTTCTTTAAGGATGTCACTCCCTTTTTTGAATGCACGGCCTATTTTTGTCGGTGTTGTACGTCCAAAAAGTGCCCCGATAACAGCAATACCGGCATCTATCATAGAGCCCGTGGAATCTGTGGATTCTTTCTCCAAACGTTCTTTTGCCCGTATGAGCCGGTTTGTCAATACTTTCTCTTTGGATGCATAGCGTGTTTTGAGCTTTTCAATCTCATTCTCTTTTTTGTCATTGAGGATATCTTGCAGTCTCACTATGAAATCTGAACGGGACTCCCCTACCTTGGATTCCAGTTTAGGGGACAGACAACGCTGCAGTTCCAAATACTCTTCCTGATACAGAGTCTCTTTCAATTCTCTTATGGCACGTTTCAGTCCCTTGTCTTCCAGAACAACACTTGGCAAAGGCTGGAATTTTGCTTTGGCCGGTGCGATATGGGGGAATTTCTCAAAATCCGCCTCTTCCTCTCTTGCCTCATCCCATCTGATATTTTGCAAACTGCTATCCAGTTCCAAAGAGAGCAGCACTTCCTTCTCCTCATCTATGCCTTTACGCTGATTGTAAAAATGTACTTTTGCTCTTGCCGAGAGTGTCGGATAGAATTGATTCTGTCCGCTGGCATCCGGCTCATAATACTGTGGTATGGAAGCATCTATATTTTGAATACTCTCAAAACTCTGACCCTTTCTTGCCAGACTGTCCATACTTTGAGGTTCGATACTCTGTGCCTCTTTTTGTGCCTGCATCAAGCGTGATATCTCATCACGTTTCAGCGGTCCTTTAAGATATGACAGTACCCATCTTGTGGAAAAGAGACGTATATCATCCAAATGGGCACTCTTTAAAAAGAAGGTTCTCTTTTGCAGATTCACCAGCATATTTTTGATCTCACTCTTGTCAAAACTCGAACCTATTTTTCCGCCCAGGCCATCTATGACTCTCTCAATATCCTGTGTTGTCTGCAACCGTCCTATGAACCATGTACCAATGTTGGACAGGCCTTTGTAGTCCAGATCCACCGGGTTCTGTGTACTCAGGACCACGCCTACACCAAATGCACGTGCCTGTTTTAACAAAAGCAGCATAGGCTCTTTACTGGCGGGTTCTTGGTAGGCGGGAAGAAACCGAAGATCTCATCCATATAGAGCAGTGTTTTGAGGGCGGATGTACCTGACTGCCGGCGCATCCATGCAATGTATTTGTTCAGAAGCAGTGTAACGAAGAACATACGCTCATCATCATTGAGATGCGAAATGGAGAAGATGGCTATTTTTGCTTTTCCCTTCTCATCATAAAGCAGTTTCTGTATATCAAGGTTGTCCCCTTGAAGCCAGAGTGAAAAACTCGGACTTGCCAGTAGAGAGTTGAATTTGGTCGCCAGTTTAAAGCGGGCATCTTTCCCGTAAAAATCATCCAGAGGAAGTACACCGATCTTTTTGAAGGAGGGGTTGATGATCTTTCCTATGATACTTTCAATACCCAGGTCCTCTCCTGCCAACCATGCCTTTGTAATGATCTGTGCCAGCAGGATATACTCTTTTGAATCCAAAGGGTCGGCCACGATCCCTACTAAAGAGAGCAGACTCACTGTGGTACTCTTAAGATAGGAAGTGAAGGTATCGCTGTCTTCCATTACTTCAGAAGGAGGAGTTTCCAGCGAAGAGAGGATGTTGACGGCAACCCCGGCAGAAGATCCGGGGGTATAGATGGTCTTTTTGACCTGTTGAAACTTTTCAACACGTGAAGCATCCTGCCCCCAACTCTCGATGCCTTCTTTCCACATCGTAGATATTTTGGCTGCGTATTCATTTACGTCTGCTTCTTTCGCACGCGCTTCATCTTCTACCCATGGAGCAAAGTTTTCAGGAGAAAAGGTCGGATCCGCCAGACAGAGATCACCCATATCCCCTTTTGGGTCAATAATGATAGACGGTATGTTGTCTATGGCCGCTTCTTCTATGATGCCCACACCCAGACCTGTCTTGCCTGAACCTGTCATACCGATGATCGCTGCGTGTGTGGTGAAGTTTTTATTCTTAAGCAGGGTCAGTGCTTCTGTGGCTTCCATAGTGGACTTGTCAATATCTTTACCCAGATAGAACAAGCCCAGTTTTTCGTAAATCTCTTTCATCTTCTTCCTTCCTTCTCTTTTCGTACATAGTGGAGAATTTTATTGTAACAAAAATAGGTAAGAAAAAGAAATATTTACTGTATAGGCGGTAATTCAGGTGCTGTTTTGGGTTCCTGTCCCGGTATACCCGGAGCAGAAGAAGGCGGTGGCTTGGTCGTATTTGTCTCTTTGGTCGGGGCTTTTTTCTTTTTCTTTGTTTTTTTAGGTTTTTTCTTCTTCTTTTTGGGTTTTTCGATCCCCTGAAGCATAAAGGTAATAGGCTCTTGCGCTTTTTGTTTCAAAAGGACCAAGAGTTTGTCTTTTTCATAGTAGACATCAAATATCTCTACTCCCTTCATAACAGCATTTACTTCAACCTTCTCTTCAAGTCCCAACGGAAGCTGATAGTCATACCCTTCTACCCGTAAAAGTATTTTGTCTTTTTTCGAAACGACCCAGCAAACCTTTGCCATCGAGAGGGCATAGAGAGAATTTTTGGTATTTTCAATGCAGACTCTGGAAAAATCATCTTTTTTGATAGAGATATTGCCATCCGAAGAGGCAAGGTCCAAATAGAGTGTGTCGGTTGCCTGCGTGATCTTTTTGGTTTTTTCCAAATGTTCAAAAAGGTGGGAGTTGGAATCCTGAAGCAGGGCAACACTCTGGTAAAGTGCAGGTA
>CAZCBU010000015.1:0-2655 GCA_964496995.1 uncultured Sulfurovum sp. | reverse complement strand
CTGCTCTTCGAAGCAGGCAGGATCATCGAGAGGGGAAGCTACAGTGAGCTTTTGGATCGATCAGAGGCATTCAGAAGATTGGCAAATAAAAACGAATAGTATGTCACAACCCTTTCAGCAGGAAGAGGGCATTATCTTCTCTATAATAGCGCTGGTGCTTTTCCCGTCCACAAAATCAATAAGCTTGACTTCTGAGGCAATGTCGGATCCGACCACCTCTTTTCCTTCATAATCTGCACCCTTGACAAGGATATCCGGTATGACATGTTTTATCAGTGCATAGGGAGTATCTTCTGTGAAAGGTACCACATAATCGACACTTTCCAGTGCTGCAAGCAGAAAGGCTCTGTCTTCAAGGTCATTGACCGGTCTTGACGCACCTTTCAAACGTCTGATACTTTCATCACTGTTCAGGCCGACGATCAAAAAATCTCCAAGTTCTTTGGCTTGTTGAAGGTAAGTTGCATGTCCGCGATGAAGAATATCGAAACAGCCATTGGTGAAGATGATTTTTCTCCCCTGTGTTTTCAAGCGTTTGGCAATACGGGCGATCTGCTCAAAATCTTTGATCTTGCTCTCCGCCTGGCCTTTATTTAGAGAGTGCTCATACTCTTCTATTTCATTCAGTGTGGCTGTGGCGGATCCTACTTTGGCAACAACAACGGCAGCTGCTTTGTTTGAAAATTCACAGGCTTCCGAAATATTGAGTCCACTGGCCAGAGCTACACCAAGAGATGCAAGTACCGTATCTCCGGCACCGGTAACGTCATAGACTTCTCTCGCTACGGTAGGTATGACCTTCATCTCTTCTTCAAAGATAGCAATACCGTCTTCACTCAAAGTGATGATCCCGTATTGAAGATCAAGTTCATTTTTGAGTTTGAATCCTGCCTCTTTTAAGGTCTTATCATCCCTAATATCGATCCTGCTTGCCAACGAAGCCTCTTTTTTGTTGGGGGTAAGCAGTGTGGCACCTTTGTATTTACTGTAGTCAAGTCCTTTTGGATCGACAAGTACAGGTTTGCTATGGGCTATGGCCAGCGCAATGATATCTTTTGTAAAGGTCGTTGTTAGGACACCCTTCCCGTAGTCAGACAGGAGAATGGCATCATAGCTGAAAATATTTTCTGTGAGTTTGGTCAAGAGGGTATACTGTGAGTTTAAAGAGATGTCCTCTTTTGTTTCATCATCAAAGCGTATGATCTGCTGATTGGAGGCAATGACACGGCTTTTTTTAGTCGTAGTACGATCCTCCTGGTGGATGATCGTATGAAAGTCCGTACCGATCTCTTCTAAAAGTTTTTTTGTATGGTCTGCATTTTTGTCATCTCCAAGCACAGTATAGACGGAAACTTCACAGTCAAGTGCTTTTAGATTGTTTATGACATTTCCCGCACCGCCAAGTACAGAACTTTCCTTGGTCGTTTCCACTACCTGTACAGGTGCTTCAGGAGAGATGCGTTCACACTTTCCCCAGATGTAATGGTCTATCATCAAGTCGCCGATCACAGCGATCTTGGATCTTTTAGCCCGTATTTTATCCATTCAGGACTTCTTCTTCGTACATCTTTTTGATGTCAGGAATGTAGTCTTTGATCCCCTCTTCAAGTTCCCATTCCGGTGCATATCCAAGATTTTCTTTGGAAGTGGAGATGTCTGCCTGCGTATGCATCTGATATCCGGTAAAAGGATTAGGGAAATACTCCGTGCCATAGTCCGTACCCAACTCTTTTTGCAGAATATCTGCAATGTCCTGAAACGATCTCGGTTTGGAAGTCCCTACATTGTACACACCGCTTTTTTTAGGAGCACAGGCTTTGATGTTTGCCTGGATCACATCTTTTATATAGACGAAATCACGTACGATCTTATCACTCCCTTCAAAAAGTCGAGGTGTTTTACCTGCCAGGATCTGATGTCCGAACTGGATGACCGTTGAAGCTGTCTTGTCTTTGAAATATTCTCTTGCTCCATACACATTGAAATACTTCAATCCGACAATAGTCATTTCAGGGTTTTCTCTCATGTAACGGTAGGCTATCTGATCCATGGCATATTTGGAGAAACCATAAGGATTCTCAGGTCCTTCAATCCCTACAGTCTGGGGAGAGGGTTGTGAACCGTACGTTGCAGCAGAACTTGCATAAACCAGAGTCGCTTTCATCTTTTTTGCCATCTCCAGGATGGTATAAAAACTGTTCACATTGGTCTGCATAATGATCTCCTGATCATACACGCGTGTGTCTGAGATCGCTGCTTCATGAAAAATGTAGTCAAAGTTATAGGTTTTCAGGGATTCAAGATCTTGAGGATCATTTAAGTTCCCGCAGATCATATCACCTTTAAAACCTATTAGATTTTTGTAGTGTCCAAAACTTTTCAGATTACCGTTTGAAAAGGTCTCTTCAGATCTGAAACAGTCAAAGATGACAATGTTGGCATCCGGAAAATTGTCCTGAAAATAAAATGCCAAATTAGAACCGATGAATCCGGCTCCACCTGTAATGAGAATGGTTTTATGGTTAAAGTCTATATCGTTGTATTTCATAAGGGTATTATATCTTGATTTTTTTCTAAATAAGATTTACACTCAAGTATTGATCTGAAATTATAGCTGCTGTTTTGTATTTTATCATGACCAATGTAAATGGAATA
>CAZCBU010000014.1:0-10735 GCA_964496995.1 uncultured Sulfurovum sp. | reverse complement strand
AGAGTTCAAGAAAAAGCTTCAGGCTCTTGCAGATCTATACATTGAAAAAGGAAGAAAAGTCGTTTCATTCTGGACAATGGGTATGAACCAGCACACCAGAGGTACTTGGGTAAATACACTTTCTTACAATGTTCACTTCTTGCTTAACAAGCAGGCGCTTCCAGGTTCTGGTGCATTCTCATTGACAGGTCAGCCTTCAGCATGTGGTACAGCCAGAGAAGTTGGTACATTCTGTCACAGACTACCTGCAGATATGATGGTGAAAAACCCTAAACATAGAGCGGCAGTTGAGAAAAAATGGAATATTCCGGCAGGTACACTGAATCCGGTAGGTAACCAGCACATCATGAAGATCCACAGAGATATTGAAGATGGTGTTGTGAAGTTTGCATGGGTCAATGTATGTAATGCATACCAGGATTCAGCATCTGCATCTCACTGGATCAAAGCAGCAAGAGAGATGGATAACTTCATTGTAACTTCAGACGGATACCCTGGTATTTCGGCAAAAGTTTCTGACCTTGTACTTCCATCAGCAATGATCTATGAAAAGTGGGGAGCATACGGAAATGCAGAGAGAAGAACACAGCACTGGAGACAGCAGGTTTTACCGGTAGGTGAGGCAATGTCAGATACATGGCAGTGGGTTGAGTTCTCTAAGAGATTTACAGTGAAAGATCTTTGGGGTGAACAGCCGTTAAGAGGTAAAGATAAAAAAGGTAATCCTAAGAAGCTTCCAAATGTCATTAAAGATGCATTGAAGATGGGTTATAAAGAAGATACAACGATGTATGAGATCCTTTTTGCGAACAAAGCGGCGAAATCATACAAGATCGATACTAAAAAATTCCCTCAGCAGGGTTATGACAACTCTGAGTGTCTGGGTGACAGCAGAAATGTTAAAGGTTCTGACGGTAAGGTCTTTAAGGGTTATGGTTTCATGATCCATGAGTATCTCTTTGAAGAGTATGCATTCTTCGGTAGAGGACATGGACATGACCTGGCACCGTTTGAAGTGTATCACAAAGTCAGAGGACTTAAATGGCCGGTTGTTGACGGTAAAGAGACACAGTGGAGATTTAACGTTAAATACGATCCGTATGCAGCAAAAGCAGCAAAAGCAGCTGGATCTGATTCTACGCATGCATTCTATGGTCCATTGGCGAAAAACCTTCTTCAAGGTAGCTTAAAAGGACCAGATAAAAAACTTGGCAAGAAAGCATTGAAGAACAAAGCGAAGATCTTTGCCAGACCATATATGGATCCACCGGAAATGCCAAGCAAAGAGTATGATACCTGGTTATGTACAGGTCGTGTACTTGAGCACTGGCACTCTGGAACAATGACGATGAGAGTTCCTGAGCTATTTAGAGCGGTTCCTGAAGCACTTTGTTATATGCACCCGGAAGATGCTAAAGCCAAAGGGCTTAAGCGTGGTGAACTTGCATGGGTTGAGTCAAGAAGAGGTAAAGTCAAAGCTAGAGTTGAGACCAGAGGTCGTAACAGACCACCTCAGGGATTGGTATTCGTACCTTGGTTCGATGAAAAAGTATTTATCAATAAAGTATGTCTTGATGCAACTTGTCCAATGTCTAAACAGACAGACTACAAGAAGTGTGCAGTTAAGATCACAAAGGCATAAATAGATGGCTAACTCCAACAGCAATAGACGAAAGTTCATGGCAACGACCCTTCAAAGCGTAGGCTTAACGGCACTTGGTGGATTGTTGTGGAGTGGCTATACAGATGAGGTGAAAGCATCACCATTGGTACTCAGACCACCGGGTGCATTGCCTGAGGAGGATTTCCTCAAAGCATGTATCAAGTGCGGACTGTGTGCTGAGGCCTGTGTCAATCGTGACAGTAATAAAAACAAAGACGGAAGTAAAAGAGACGGAACACTTCAAATGGCAAAAGGCGGTGACCATCGAATGATCGGTACACCATTCTTTATACCAACAGATGTTCCCTGTTATATGTGTGATGATATTCCCTGTGTGCCTGTATGTCCATCAGGTGCTTTGGATGTCGCTTCTGTCTCTAACGAGAAAGAGGAACTTGACATCAACAAAGCCCGAATGGGTCTGGCAGTGGTGCATAAAGAGAGCTGTATTGCCTTTTGGGGTATACAGTGTGATGCGTGCTACAGAGCTTGTCCATTGATGGATGAAGCGATCACTCTGGAGTATCAGAAAAATGAACGTACAGGAAAACATGCATTTTTACTGCCTATCGTTCAGTCGGATGTTTGTACGGGATGCGGACTTTGTGAAAAAGCCTGCGTGACTGAAGAGCCGGCGATCTTTGTGCTGCCTATAGAGTATTCTACAGGAAAAGCCGGAGACCATTATGTGAAAGGCTGGGATAAAAAAGACCAGCTCAGAGCAGGTGATCGTAAGCTTGATGAGATTGAGACCAAAACCGAAAGAAGTGAACAAGAGGCTTCTGATTATTTGAACACGGAGGTAGAGTATTAATGTCTAACATAAAATATCTTCTTCTCAGACGGGTAACGCAGATCGGCCTTTTGGTACTTTATTTTGGTGCCAATGCTTATGGTTGGCATATTTTGGAGGGTACCTTCGGGGCTTCCAAACTCTTTGGTTTCATTCCTTTGGCAGATCCTTACACGACCTTACAGGTTTTGGCAAGCGGATTTGTTCTCGGTGCAGATGTACTTTTAGGTGCGGTGATCATTACTTTGTTCTATTTTGTGGTAGGCGGAAGAGCGTTTTGCAGCTGGGTATGTCCCATCAATATGGTGACAGACCTTGCAAATTGGCTCAGACGCAAACTCAATTTGGATAAAGAGGAAGTGAATTACCGTTTCCTTAAAAGAAATGCACGTTACTGGCTGATGGTACTTGGACTCATTGTTTCAGCTGTTGTAGGGGTAGCTGCCTTTGAAGTTTTAAGTCCTATTACCATTATGCAAAGAGGGATCATCTTTGGTTTTGGCGCAGGTATTTCGGTCGTAATAGCGATATTCCTTTTTGACCTCTTTGGGGTTAAGAATGGTTGGTGCGGACACTTGTGTCCTTTGGGAGCGAGTTATTCACTCATCGGTAAAGCAAGTCTTATCAGGGTCAAACATGACCATGAGGCTTGTACCAACTGTATGGAGTGTAAGATCGTTTGTCCTGAAAATCAGGTTTTACATATGATAAACAAAGAGAGTATCTCCGTCACAGATGGTGAGTGTACCAATTGTGGTCGCTGTATCGATGTCTGTGGAGATGATGCTTTGGGATTTAGTATTCGAAGTTTTGGAAACAAAAAATAGTTATAAGGAGAGAAGAATGAAAAAAGCAATAAAGTTATTGGCACTGGGAACATTCCTGGCAGGAACAAGTCTTTATGCTGCAAGTACAGCTGCATGTGCAGGCTGTCACGGACAGCATTTTGAAAAAGTGGCTATGGGTAAATCAAAAGTGGTAAAAGATATGAGTGAAGCAGATATTCTGGTTGCACTTAAAGGATATAAAGACGGTACATACGGTGGAGCGATGAAAGGGCTTATGAAAGGCCAGGTTGCCAGTCTGTCTGATGCAGATATGAAGGCGATGGCAGCATCGATCAAAGGCGGTGCCGGTGTAGCTACAGACAAAGCGACTGAACATGCGGCAGCAGCAGCAGTAGCACAGTCAAAAGTGATCGATATCAATAAAGATGTCTGTGTTCCTGAAAGACTGGATAAAGAAGACCTTGGTAACAAAAAAGAGGTTACAGAATCAACTTTGGGGCTTAGAAAAGCGGATCTTTACAAAGAAGATACAGTCACACCGAATGCAGCTGATTTCAACAGACCTGCACCGGGAGCTTCAACCAAGTTTGAAAGAGCGTATGTGAATGCACCGCCAATGATCCCTCACTCAGTAGAAGGATTGTTGCCGATCATGAAAGACAATAACCAGTGTCTTGGATGTCATATGCCTGAGAGTGCAAAAGCAATGGGTGCGACACCGATCCCTGTTTCTCACTTTACAAACTACAGACCGGAAACTATACTGAAAGACGGTGAGTTGGTCAAAGAGGGTAAAAAAGTCGGTATCGCCAAAGGTGATATGGGTAATGTAAGTGATATTAAAATTGCAAAAGCGAAAAAGATGGATCACCTTTATCAGGGTAGATTCAACTGTTCTCAGTGTCATGCGCCACAGGCAAAAATTGATACAGCAGTAGGAAATACATTTAGATCAGACGGACTTACTGAAGAGTTCAAATCACATTCAAGTCTTGCAGATGCAATGAATGAAGGTGTTCAATAGTGGCAAGCAGACGGGATTTTTTTAAATCTTTTGCGAAACCATTAAGTCAAACCAAAGAGGAGACTCTCCTCTTGGTAAGACCCCCTTATGGGAAATCGGAATCTCTTTTTCAGAGTGAGTGTCCTTCATGTGAAAGTAAAGCATGTGTCGCTTCCTGTGATGAGAAGATCATTTTTATTGCTGATGACGGTACACCGACATTAAGTTTTGAAAAGAACGGGTGTACATTCTGTGAAGAGTGTGCAAAAGTCTGTGAGCCGGATATCCTTTCACTTGAGAATAGTGAAACGTCAGAGTACCTGAGTGCAATATTCCGTATATCTCTGGAGAGTTGTGTCGCGCATCACGGAGTGATCTGCCATGCATGCAAAGAACCCTGTATCGATGATGCCATTTTATTTAACGGGATGTTCAACCCGGTGATCGATGATGAAAAATGTACCGCCTGCGGTTTTTGCCTTTCACGATGTCCGACAAAGGCGATCTCGTATGAAGTGTTCGCACTGGAGCCGGCAGAGGTTTAAGTCAAAAATATTCTTTCGCTTGATGTGGCTCAATGTTTATGCGTAAAATCGTGGTACTATGCTAGATATGAATGCCCTAATAAACAGGAGAAAATTAAAATGAATTTAGAAAAAAAGTACCCAAAACTTTTTGAAAAACTTGAAGACAAAGATATTGAGTTAAGACATCTTCTGAATGTGGATGAAAATTATGAGGATTTTGATTCAGAAGAGTATGAGTTCGATCATGAAGATTATAACTATGTCATCTATATTGCAGAACCGGTACAAAATGCTTTAGGCTCTGAAAAGATGGAAGAGTTCATGGTCAAACTTCATGACAAAAATGAGTTTGAAAATTTCTTGGCATCAGAGATAGATCTTTACGGTATTAAATCAACATTGGCCACAGATGAGATCATCAGCCTTGTATTGGATCAGATTGAGGAGATCGTGTGAAAAAACTTTTACTGTTCTGTATGATAAGTGCTGCCGCTTTTGCAGTGGATACATTCAGCCCCGTAGCATCTATGGAGATCAATGGTACAGCCAAAGATATGGTCTTGCATAAAGACAGACTGATCGTTGCGACCGATATGGGGCATATTGAAGTCTATAACAGTGAGTCCAGAGAGAAGGTTAAAGAGATCAGTATTCCTGATGTCAAAGATTTCATGGGTGATATAATGCCTGCACGTGTCATGAGTGCGGATGCCATAGGAGAACAGTATCTTCTTTTGAGTGACAGTGGAAAAGGCGGGTATTCGGATCTCTATTTGTTCAAAGATGAAAAATTGGTAAAACTCATAGGCCCTGAAGACAAAGAGGCGATCATTAAAGCACGCTTCATCGATAAAGATCACATCCTGCTAGGATATTTGAGTGATGAAGTGGCTCTTTTGGATATACAGAGTAAAAAAGAGCTTTACCGTATGCAGCTGAGCGAGTCAAAATTTTCAGATTTTATGTTGAATGAAGACAGAACGCAAGCTGTGTTTTCCTGTGAAAGCGGTGTGTTGAGTGTTGTGGATGTCAAAAGCGGCAAGGTCATTGAAGAGCTTCAGGGGCAAAATGTCGATAATGTCTATAAAGTAGATTTTAAATCAGGCATGGTCTCCGGTGCCGGTCAGGACAGAAGAGGGTCTTTGTATGATGTGAAGAGTAAAAAAGGCACCTATATTGAAGGTGAATTTCTCATTTATGCGACAGCTTTGAGCCCTTCAGCCAAAAAAGTAGCTTTTTCTATGGATGAAAAGAACAATATTTCCATTTATAAGACATCAAGCAAGTCAAAAATAGCTTTGCTTAAAGGGCAAAAGAGTACACTTAACGTAATTATTTTCCAGGATGAAAACAGACTTTTCTCAGCCTCTGATGATAATACCATCATGGTATGGGATATCACTAAAAAATAAACAGTATAAAAGAAGGAATTGAAATGAATATATCAAGTATTGTAGTACAGGCACCATCAAAATATATAGACGAATTGGTTGAAGATTTTAAGAATTCGGAACTTTGTGAGTATCATTTGCATGACAAAGAGAAGGGTAAGATCATTGTGACCATTGAAGGTAAGGATGTGGGTGAAGAGATCGAAAAACTCGTCAAGATCCAGGAGATGCCAAAAGTGATGGCTGCAGATATGATGATGACCTATCAGGAAGACAGTCTTGATGAAGAGATCAAGAATCTTGAAGCACAGGACCCGGTTCCTGCAATGCTGAATGACGACACTATTGATGCAAAAGACATTGTCTATAACGGTGACTTGAAGAAAAAAGATTTTGGATTTTAGGAGTAAAGTATGGCAGGTATGATCGAATCGGTAATTAAGACAAGTCCTCTTGGCAGATGGTATATAGAGTTGACAGATACCATGAAAGAGGATGAAGAGCCTATTATATGTATGGATGTTTTTGAATATGCAGACAAGGTGGAAGAGATGGGTAAGGAATATGACGGTGTGGTCGAAGTGCTCTGGTCGAGTGAAGACGATGTTACACCTGAACAGATCAACGAAGTACGTATGCAGATGAATGCCTATGAAGCAGAGCAGGAAGCCAAAAAAAACGGTGAAGCAAATATGCCAGACGGTACACCTAACTTTGACGGTACTCCAAGTTTTGAAGGTTAAATAGCATGAAAGTCTTAAGAGAGATCTATGGCGTAGGGATCCTCTTTTTCTACTATATGAAGTACATTATCCTCTTTGGATGGCCGCTGCTTCGCTATGGTCTTGAGTACAAAGACAATATTATCATGAACATCTTGTGGGTTTTTTGTCTGCTTCTCATGATCAAGGACCTTGTCTACAAGTTTGTCCTGAAGAAAAGTTATTGTGACAGTTCTTCCTGTTCTTCCAAAAAATAATCATACTTTAATCATCACTTACCTTCTGTTATCCCGAATTTGTTATAATCACTCAATTTTATAAGACAGGTGGTTATGATGTTTGGAACATTTGATGACGAAGTAGAAGCAAAGATCTTTTTTGGTTCAGAAGAAGCGACCAAAGAAGAGAAATCGGAACGATGTAGCCCGTATGACGGTATTGTAGTGAGTATCGCACAGGTCTGTGATGCTGAGGATGCACAAAAGGCACTTCAGATAGCCAAAGAAGCAGCACCTGCTGCTGCAAAAACAGATATGTCCCAGCGTCTTTTATGGCTGGAAGATGTTGCAAGAAAATTGCAGGCTTACAGAGAAGATTTTGCTTTAATGCTGGCAAAAGAGGTGGGAAAACCTATTGCTTTTGCCCGTCTTGAAGTGGACAGATGTTCCGAAACACTTTTCCTGACGGTACTGGAAATGGCGAATCTTAACGGTGAGACCATTCCGACAGATATCATGCCAAGCGGTAAAAAAACCCTGGCATATTACAGACGTGAGCCTGTAGGGGTCGTGGTGTGCATCACTCCGTTCAATTTCCCTTTAAATCTGGTAGCCCATAAACTGGCACCGGCACTGGGAGCAGGGAATACGGTGGTACTTAAACCTACCCCTGAAGCACCGATGACAGCCTATATGCTGGCAAAACTGTTCATAGAGTCGGAATTCGCTGTCAAAGATGCACTTTCCGTGGTCTATGGTGATGCAGAGGTGGGTTCTGCACTTGTTACCTCTGATATTCCAAGAGTCATTTCTTTTACGGGTTCTGTGCCTGTAGGGAATATCATTACCAAACAGGCAGGCATTAAAAAAGTAAGTCTTGAACTTGGAGGAAATGCGGCAACGTATATCGATAAAAGTGCAGATGTACAGTATGCGGCAGAGCGCTGTACCTATGGTGCCTTTGTGAATTCCGGTCAGGTCTGTATCTCTCTTCAGCGTATCTATGTACATACTGATGTGTATGAGGAGTTTGCGGAACATTTGGCAAAAGAGGTTCAGACCCTGAAGATCGGGTCTCCTTACGAAGAAGATACATTTATGGGTCCTTTGATAGATGCTGACTCGAAGCACAGAGCGAAAACATGGGTGGCATCCGCAAGAAATGAAGGGGCAATCATACTTACAGGAGGAGAAGAGATCAATGGTATTTTCCCTCCTACTGTGATGGCGAATGTCACAGATGATATGAATATCATTTGTGAAGAGGTCTTTGCCCCGATCGTCAGTCTTATTGAAGTACCTGCGTATGAGACGGCTATTGAGAAGATGAATGATTCTCCTTTTGGCCTTCAATTCTCTATCTTTACCAATGATCTGAAGATGACACAGCGTTTTATAGATGATGCACAGTGTGGCGGGGTGGTGATCAACGATATCCCGACTTTGCGTTTTGATGTACAGCCTTACGGTGGCTCAAAGCTTTCCGGTGTAGGACGTGAAGGTCCGAAATGGGCACTGGAAGAATTTACTGAGATCAAATCTGTGGTGATCTGCTGATGAATTATATGTTCCAGCCCGGTTTTCTAGGTACAAAAGCCCCCTTCTTTATGGATTTCGTTACGCTGATCGTCGCATTTCTGCCACTGCTGGTAGGGATAGCGATCTATTTTGCAAAACGTAAAGATTATAATCTGCATGCACTTGTCCAAACGCTGATATTCATTGTCTCGATCATTGTCGTAGGATATTTTGAATATGGTGTACGCTTGGGCGGTGGTTATGAAGCGTTTGTTAAAAATACCCATGTTTCGCATAATTATCTTTTTGTGGTGTTGATGATACACATTGTCATCTCTGTGATCACACTGGGTGTCTGGGCAAGTACCTTGATACGTGCGAGAAAAGATTATGAAAGCGGGTTACCGGGACCATACAGCCGTTCACACAGAAGAGCAGGGTTACGTACCTTCATAGGGATCACCCTGACCTCTTTAACGGGGATCTGGGTCTATCTTCTTCTGTTTGTCTACTGATATGCAGAAAGTAGCGATATCTGCCTGCCTGTTAGGTGAAAAATGCCGTTATGATGCAACAGACAACCGTGATAATGCACTGATCTCCAAACTGGAAGGGTATGAATTGATCCCTTTTTGTCCGGAAGATCATGCTTTCGGTTCTCCCCGTCCGACAATGGATCTGGTAAAAACAGCGCAGGGGATCAGGGCACTTTCCAATAAAACCGGAGCAGATCTCTCTTTTGCTGTAGAAGGATATGCCAAAGTTTTCTTTGACAAGCACAGTGACATAGATCTTTTTATAGGCAAAGATCGAAGTCCAAGCTGTGGGGTCTGTTCTGCACGTTTGTATGACCCTGAAAAAAACCTGCTCTCCGAGAAAGAGGCCGGACTCATGGCAAAAGAGGCGAAAGCCAGAGGTATTGAAACGATTGATGCCGAAAGATATTGATATAAACATATTTTATTGGTGTTGTGAGAACACAACACCCTGTGAAGGAAAAACTTGAAACTACTATTTACACTTTTATTAAGCACACTTCTTTTAACGGCCCAAACAGAAAAAGAAGATATCACCAAACAGGCTATCGTAAAGATCTACAATGTAGCGAAAAAACCAAACTATCTTTCTCCATGGAGTACCGCTATGGGCAGCAGTACCGGATCAGGTGCCATCATTGAAGGTGGGTATATCCTGACCAATGCCCACGTGGTCGCCAATCAGGCTTTTCTGGAAGTGCAGCGTTATGGAGAACGGAAACGGTATATTGCCAAGGTTTTTGCTGTATCGCATCAGGCGGATCTCGCACTTTTGAAAGTAGAGGATAAGAAATTCTCCTCCGGTGTGACACCGCTTACTTTCGGAACCCTCCCTGAAGTGGAACAGAAGATCGTTGTCTATGGCTATCCTATGGGAGGAAGTACTCTTTCTGCAACGATCGGAGTGGTTTCTCGTGTGGAACACCATACCTATGCACACAGTGGAGAGACTTTTTTGGCAGTACAGGTGGATGCAGCGGTCAATCCCGGAAACTCCGGAGGACCTGCACTTTCTGACGGAAAGATCGTTGGTGTTGTCATGCAGGTGATCTCAAAATCACAGAATATCGGCTACCTGGTACCGGTCAGTATGGTACAGCATTTCATTGCAGATATGCAAGATGGAAAGTATGACGGTTTTGCCGAATTGGGTATCGGTACACAGAAACTTGAAAACCCGGCAATGCGAAGGTATTACGGACTGGATGATTCGGTCAGTGGAAAACTGATCGACAAGATCGTGTACAACTCTTCCATGAAATCGGTTTTTAAAGTAGGTGATATTTTGACGGCCATTGACGGGCATAACATTGAAAATGACGGAACGATCGCATTTAGAAAACATGAATATACGGATTATAACTATTATGTGGATGCACATCAAATGGGTGACCGTATCGATTTTGATATTATCAGAGACAGAAAAGCTATGAAAGTCAGCGGTATACTGAAAAATGTGGCAGACGATATGTTCCTTGTCAAGACCACACGTTATGATGTGATGCCAACGTATTATATTTACGGCGGGTATGTCTTTTCTCCGCTCACAAGAAATCTTATCCGCTCGACGAACAGG
>CAZCBU010000013.1:0-6850 GCA_964496995.1 uncultured Sulfurovum sp. | reverse complement strand
TGGTCTCTCCGGAAGTCGATGATGACATCGATATTGTCATAGAAGACAAAGACATTCGTGTAGA
Organism: uncultured Sulfurovum sp.; assembly: GCA_964496995.1. Classification (GTDB taxonomy): domain Bacteria; phylum Campylobacterota; class Campylobacteria; order Campylobacterales; family Sulfurovaceae; genus Sulfurovum. The sequence goes on along the minus strand of CAZCBU010000013.1, from coordinate 6,786 downwards.
CACTTACCGTGCATCAGGCGCAGGCGGTCAACACGTCAACAAAACAGAGTCTGCCATCCGTCTTACACATATTGCAACCAATATTATAGTCCAGTGTCAAAATGACCGTTCTCAACACAAGAACAAAGCTGCCGCCATGAAGATGCTCAAATCACGTCTATACGAATACGAAATGGCTAAAAAGCAGGCTGCTTTGGATGGTGTGGAAAAGTCAGATATAGGCTGGGGACACCAGATCCGCTCCTACGTCATGCAACCTTACCAGCAGGTCAAAGATACTAGAAGCAATCAGGCATTTACCAATGTCGATGCCATTTTGGATGGGGATATAGATAAGTTGTTGGAGGGTGTCTTGATCGCTCAGGCGAAGTAGGTTTCAAGTATAAGTATATAGGATGAAAAATGGATTGAAAGACTTTATTTCTCTTCTTTTTCCTCATCCTCTATCTTCTCATCCAACTTAAAATACTTTGATACTGTTTTTGTCACAACAACCGCAGCCAAAAATGCCAAAATGATCATGGCTATCTTATAAGATATCTGTAACAGATCAATATTCACTTAAATTTCCTTCAAGGCTTTATCTTCAAGTCTGTACTGTGTATCACAACGTGATGCCATAGATTCATCATGTGTCACCAGAATAAGCCCCGCACCCGTCTCTTTAGTATAATCCATGAGCACATCCATGACAAGTTCTGCTGTCTCTTTATCTAAATTTCCTGTCGGCTCGTCTGCAAAAATGATACGCGGTTTTTTACTGAGTACCCTTGCGATCGAAACACGCTGTTGCTGTCCACCGGAGAGTTCCCCGATCTTTTGATCCATAAGTTCTTTAATTTCAAGTTTTTCAAGCAAAGCATCTTCAATATGTGAGCCCGACAACATGGTAGCCACTTCTATGTTCTCCATGGCAGACATCCCTTTAAACAAGTAATGGAACTGAAAAATAATACCGATCTCAAAACGACGCACCGCTTCCACTGCTTCATCTTTTAAAGTGTAAATATCTTTATTCAAGAGTGTTACTGTTCCTTCATCAGGTTTGATAAAAGTAGAGAAGATATGCAGCAGTGTAGACTTTCCGGAACCACTGCGTCCAACAATAGCGATACTCTGTGCAGAGTCTAAAGTAAGATCAACATTGGAAAAAAGTTCTGTATCAAAACTGTGAGAAATGTCTATAGCAGATAAAAGAGGTTGTGACATGAAGCAGTGCCTTTAAAATTGTTAAGATATTTTAACATAAAAAAACCGTAGGGTGCGTTTATAACGCAGCACATAATCAAAATTTGTATAAAAAATGAAGATTTCGCCGAAAAGGCTAATACTAGAAATAGTCTTCTAATTTACTGTAGATTTGGAGGTTGTGCTGAAGGAGTGTACGTTCAAGTACATGACTGAACGCACTCCTTCAAAGATGCAGAAAAATAGAAGAACTATTTTCCCATTTGTGCGGCAACTTCTGCAGCGAAGTCTTCTTCCACTACTTCAATACCTTCACCCACTTCAAGTCTTACGAAGTGTATGATCTCAGCAGTACCGCCAGCAGCTTTTGCTTTGTCTTGAATGTATTCAGCAACAGTTTTAGTGTCATCCATTACGAACTTCTGATCAAGAAGACACTGCTCCTGGTCAAGTGTAGTATTGTCAGAAATAAATCTAGCCAATTTACCCGGAAGGATCTTGTCCCAGATCTTCTCCGGTTTACCTTCAGCCGCAAGCTCTTCTTTAAGGAAAGCTTCTGCTTTGGCCATAACCTCATCTGTCAATTGAGACATAGAGATGTAAAGAGGAATATTCTTCAAAGTCTTACCAAGTCTGCCAAGCTCTTCATTCTCTTTCTCGATCGCTACAATTCTACCTTTTGTCTCTTCTTCAACAAATGTCGGGTCGAAATCTTTGTAAGAGAGTGTTGTCGGAGACATTGCCGCTGCATGCATTGCTACTTCTTTAAGTACAGGAGTCATTGCATCCGCAGTGGCTGCAGAATCACATTTTGCTTCGATGATAACACCGTTTTGTGCATTTGAGTGAACATATCCGTTTACTGCTGTATTCTCATCACCTTTCATAAGTGCTGCTCTTCTTACCACAAGTTTTTCACCAATGGTCGCAACCTGAAGTGAAAGATAGTCAGCAAAAGGCTGACCGTCAATAGTTGAGTTGTTGATAGCATCAGCATCTGCCAACTCATTGTCAAAAGCATGGTTTACAACAGTTGAAAGAAGCTCTTTAAACTTGTCATTTTGTGCTACAAAGTCAGTCTGAGAGTTGATCTCAACAATGACAGCTTTTTTACCTTCAACTTTTACACCAATAGCACCTTCTGCAGCAGTCTTACCTGCTTTTTTCGCAGCAGCACCCATACCCTGGTCTCTTAGCCATTCAACTGCTTTGTCCATATCTCCATCAGACGCAGCGAGTGCTTTTTTACAGTCCATCATTCCTGCATCAGTCATCTCTCTGAGTTTTTTAATGTCTTTAGGTCCAAAGTTCGCCATATTACGCCTCCGCCAATTCTTTTGCAGATGCAACAGCGTCTCTGAAGTTTCCTTTGAAGCTGTATTTTTCTTCCATCACTTCGATCTGAGCATCAGTCATGTTTGCAACGTCAGAGAAAGTATAGAAACCTTCGTCATTCAATTTACCCTGATACACTTTACCAACACCTGCGATCTTAGTAAGGTCATCTCCCTTTTTATCAGAAGTTTCTTTGGCCTCTGCTTTAGCCGGTGCAGCTTTCTCTTCAACTAGTTTTTCAACTTCAGCTTCCGTTGCCGGAGCTGCTGCTTCTTCAGCCGCTGCTTCCGCCATAACTGTTTCCATTTCACCAGCAGATACTTCTTCTGCTGCTTCACCGTTCGCTTCAGCGTATGCTGCTTTACCTTCGATGATCGCTTCAGCCATCTCTTTACAGAAAAGGTTGATAGATCTGATCGCATCATCATTTCCCGGGATCGGGTAATCAACTACATCGGGATCACAGTTAGTGTCCAGTGGTGCAACGACTTTCATACCAAGTCTTCTTGCTTCTTTAACAGCGATATGCTCTTTTACAACATCAACAACAAACATCATATCCGGAAGTTTTTTCATGTGTCTGAAACCTTCAAGGTATGAAGACAACTTCTCTTTTTTTCTCAAAAGCATCAATGCTTCTTTTTTAGTCAACATATCAAGCTGACCATTCTCTTCCATCTGCTCGATGATCTCAAGTTTTCGGATAGATTTTTTCATTGTCGGGTAGTTTGTCAACATTCCACCTAACCATCTAGTTGCAACATAAGGCATACCACATCTCTCAGCATGCTCTTTTACTGCTTGTCTTGCTTGTTTCTTAGTACCTACGAAAAGAACTGTTTGTCCCTCTGCAGCTGCATCTCTAACAACATTGTATGTATATTTGAAATATCTGAGTGTTTTTTGAAGGTCGATGATATAGATGTTCTTTCTTGCACCGAAAATGAACTTCTTCATTTTTGGATTCCATCTTCTTGTTTGGTGTCCGAAGTGTACTCCACACTCCAATAGGTCTTTCATTGTTACCATTTTGTCTCCTTGGTATAATCATAATAGAACTTTTACATTGTAAAAATTCAGTTAAAAGCATAGCTTCATCACTAGGTTTTAGAATTGAATCGGTAAACCATTCAAATCATCCGCTGCAGTCATCAACACACAAGGTGCAACCAGTCAAGGAATAACTACATGAGTATTTCCGTTATTCAAGCTGTTCAGACAGCTGTAGGTGAATAAGGAACGCAATTATACCGAAAAATATTTAAGATTTTATAAAAAGAGAATATCTGGATTGATTTTTTGTAGAGACAAGATATGCCCTGTCTCTACAGTATACGTATAGAAGTGAGGTGATTATTTTCGTGTATAGTTATGTACTTTCAGTGCAGTCTGTCTTGCAACGATTCTTCTGTATCTCGGGATACAAGACATGATAATAACAAAAATAGCGACCAATGCACTTGCAATGGTCAAAAGTTTTATCTTCAAGAAAGAGATAAAAAAGACAATTAATGCAAGAAGCAGTATCTCTACTGCCAAATAGTATTTAGGTCTATTGTTACGCCCTTTTAATCTTCTGTCTCTTTTCCCGGAACCGGTGATATGCGCCTGCATAAAAATCCTTTCTTAAGCCATACATTCTCTCAGATATCATGATATTTTATCATGGAAATTTCTTTAAATTATACTCTTATTTCTGCAAGATTTCAAGTTTTGCTTTGACCTCTTCCACATGCCCTTTGACCTTTACTTTTGGCCAGACTGCTGCGATCTTCCCGTCAGGATCAATAATAAAAGTACTTCTCACCACACCCATATATTCTTTACCCATGAACTTTTTAAGCTGCCAGACACCAAAAAGATTACAAAGCTCTTTGTCTTCATCTGCCAGAAGTGTGATCTTCAGATCTTTCTTTTCTATAAAATTCCTGTGTTTCTTCGGTGAATCAGGGCTGACACCAAGTACGATGGCATCAAGTCCTTCAAAATCCGGCAATGCCGCAGTAAAATCGCAGGCCTCGGTCGTACACCCGGGAGTATTGTCCTTGGGGTAAAAATAGAGTATGACCCATCTTCCTTTGATATCTCTGAAGCAGATCTCCTCTTCATCCTGATTTGGCAGACAAAAGTCCGGTGCCTGGCTTCCAACTTCTAACATTTTAAATCCTTTTATTTCTCATTTTTAATTTCTAATTTCTAATTCATTTGCTAGTATATCAAAATGAATAGAGAAAATGAACAAAACAAAGAAGAACTGCTCAAAGAGATAGATGAACTCATCTCCTACGGTAAAAAAGATCCTACGATCAATCCTGCACTCTTAAGCTATCTTGAGATCGATGACCTGATCTCCATCAAAGCAAAGCTGCTTGAAAAGGTCGGTACACTCAGCCAGGAAGACAAAGAATGGCTTGAACAATTCAAAAAATATGAATAAGATGAAAATTTCATCATGTTTATTAGTGTTTCAATAGTCTTTCTTGACTATAATGATAAAAGATATAAATAAAGGACTCATATATGCAAATCAATTACGGACCCTATAAGATCAGAACCCATGAACTGGACAATAAACTTGCAGTACAGGTAACCTCTGACCTGGGTAAAACACATATGATCGAAGAAGCCCATGAAGCACACGACTTCCCAAACGGCATCTCTTTCAATATTGAAAATGCTTCTGAAAAACCTGAAGCCAAAGGTTTGAAACGATATTCATTCGGTGATTATACGTTTATTCTTGGCATTAACTATAATGGTGAATTGTGTCTTTATCACAGTGTACAACTCTATGTAAGCAAAAAAGTGATCGATAATATCGATACATTGACTCTGGCATTTTTATCGGAGCCGAAGGCATAAAGCGGAAGGATAAAACCTTCTGATATCTGTCACACTCAAGTCTCTGTTTAAACAGTCAGGAATGGGTGTTAAACGTGTTATTAAGTATGGTATTGTTTGTATATATCTCCGCATAGGCTTCTGATTTCAACATATTAGACAGAAACTCAATTTGCTTCTTTCCATGCACATCCGAACCCAAAAAACTTATCATACCGGATCTGCTCAGATATTCTGCCAATCTTTTTGCACTTTTCCCGTAATGACCGCCCAGTGAATTGAGATTGACCTGAAGATGTACACCCAGTTCCTTAAATCTGTCATATTCACGCTCAGGATCTTTAATGTAACGGTAACGTTCAGGATGTGCCATGACAGGAATATACCCTGACGCACTGATCTCAAAGATCATCTCTTCAAGCTGCAACGGTTTGGCAAAATAGGATGTCTCAAATAAGATATATTTACCTTCAAGCGTCATCATATCACCCTGTTCCAAATGATCCAGAAAACCATCATCCAGATAGTATTCCGCTGCAGCTTCTATGATGATATCGATCCCTTTCTCTTTGGCAGCATATCTGAGTTCAGCAAGCCCTCTTCTAATAATTTCAGGGGTATTGCAATAACTGTCTTTCATGATATGCGGTGTTGTGATCACTTTATCATAACCCAGATCTTTCATCCCCTGAAGCAGGGAAAGACTCTCTTCCATATTTCGGGATCCATCATCAATACCCGGAATAAGATGAGAATGTACATCCACTTTCAGTGAAGGGACATCTTTCATGGGTTTTTTGCTTTTAAAAAAAGAAAACATTATTTTTACCTATCGCTCTATAAGTTACCACTTTGGAATGATTATAACACATAAACTTCAATATCACTTTCTCAGATCCTCAGAACGGTCATATTCTATATTATACTTTTTAAGCAGCTCATTCTGTTTGGCCTGTGCTTCTTCTTTGTCTATGATCACTTTAACCCCGTCTTTATCTTCCAGCACAATGAATTTCTCTTTCATATTTTCCATTATTTCATAAAATTCTTTAAAATTCTTAAAGGGCTTGCCGTTAATAGTATCAATGGCCCACATCCCGAAATTGTTGTCACCGCGACTGATATCCGATGCCAGTACCTTCAGGAGTATCACAACTTCATCTTTGTCTTCTTCCTGCCATTTTGAAGCAAGACAGGACATCCTCAAACGATTCCTGTTTGTCGAGCGGATAAGATTTCTTGTGAGCGGAGAAAAGACATACCCGCCGTAAATATAATACATTGGCATCACATCATAACGTGTGGTCTTGACAAGGAACATATCGTCTGCCACATTTTTCAGTATACCGCTGACCTTCATAGCTTTTCTGTCTCTGATAATATCAAAATCGATACGGTCACCCATTTGATGCGCATCAACAT
>CAZCBU010000012.1:0-6420 GCA_964496995.1 uncultured Sulfurovum sp. | reverse complement strand
AACTAAATCTTTAGCTATTGTATCTATAATATATTTTTGTGGTGGAATACTAACTGCAATTGATGCTTTAGCGTAGATTACAGAGGTTATAAATATTAATATAGTAATAATTAATTTCATTAAAGACTCCAAAATTTTTGTAGGTTATTATAGCATAATTTTATTGATTGTTATTAGATTATGGTGGTCGCTACAAGACTCGAACTTGTGACATCTACCTTGTAAGGGTAGCGCTCTACCAACTGAGCTAAGCGACCAAAGTGGTGACCCGTCTAGGATTCGAACCTAGGGCCCATTCCTTAAAAGGGAATTGCTCTACCAACTGAGCTAACGGGTCACACTGTATAAAAATGGCGCGGTGGACGAGACTCGAACTCGCGACCCCCTGCGTGACAGGCAGGTATTCTAACCAACTGAACTACCACCGCACCTAAAATGTTAAAAAAGTGGTGACCCGTCTAGGATTCGAACCTAGGGCCCATTCCTTAAAAGGGAATTGCTCTACCAACTGAGCTAACGGGTCACACATATTTACACTCATTACTTGAATAAGTGGACGGAATTATAGCTCAGAAACCTTTGATTGTCAAGAGAAATTGTTAAAAAATTAAAAATTCTCTAAATTTAATGTTTCATACAATTTTTCAATGGCAAAGACAACAGATTGTTCCTGAACCTGCTCCCTATTGCCGTGAAAAAAACAGTGAAAGACTTCCTGGGAAAAAGGTGTCTGTAAACCAATGTAAACAGTACCGACCGGTTTTAGTTCAGTACCTCCGGTGGGACCGGCTATACCGGATACCGCAATGGCATAATTCGCATCTGCCAGATTTTTGATCCCTTCGAGCATTTGTGCGACACATTGTTGAGAGACTGCGCCAAAATTTTCCAAAACTGTTTCTTCTACACCCAGCCATAAATGTTTGATCTCATTGGAGTAGGTGACACAGGAACCGTTTAAAATAGCAGACGAGCCTGAAATAGCAGTGAATGCAGCTGCAATACGTCCACCGGTACAGCTCTCGGCAAAGGTGATGGTCTCTTCTCTTTTTGTGAGCTCTTTGATGATCTGTTCGGTGATTTCTGTTATGTTCTTCATAAGATAATTGTATCAAAAGTAGCTTCTAATCCTCTTTTGGATATAATCCCACGATAATATAACACAGGCAAAAGCCTAATAATGAAGGTATTATCGACTATGGATTTTAAAGACACACTTCTCCTTCCAAAAACTGACTTCCCGATGCGTGGGAATCTTCCAACCAATGAACCCAAGAAATACAATGCCTGGTTTGATGCCGATATTTATGAGCAGATGAAAACCAAACGTGCAGATGCAGAGATGTTTACGCTTCATGACGGACCTCCGTATGCCAATGGTGATATCCATATCGGTCACGCACTCAATAAGATATTGAAAGATATCATTTTAAAATATAACTATTTTCAGGGTAAAGCGGTGCGTATGACGCCGGGCTGGGACTGTCACGGTCTGCCGATAGAGCAGAAAGTGGAAGAGAAACTCGGAAAAAGTAAAAAAGAGGCAATGCCGACAGAAAAGTTCAGAGAACTTTGCCGTGCGCATGCTGCGAAGTTTGTTGATATTCAAAGAGATGAATTTAAATCACTGGGTGTCATTGCAGACTGGAATAATCCTTATGTGACGATGGACTTTAAATTTGAAGCCAATATATACCGTACGCTTTGTGAAGTAGCAAAAAGAGGGCTTTTGGTCGAGAGACACAAGCCGATCTTCTGGTCCTGGGCAGCGAGAACAGCTTTGGCTGATGCAGAGGTAGAGTACGAGGACAAAGAAGATTACTCGATCTATGTACATTTTGAACTTTCCGATGCTGCAAAAGAGAAGTTGGGGTTAGAAGGGAAAGCAGGTTTGGTCATCTGGACAACAACGCCTTGGACACTGCCTTCAAATACAGGTATTGCCTTGAATCCTGAAGAGATGTATGTTCTGACGGATGATGGTCATATTGTGGCTGAAGCACGTTATGATGCGATGATCGAAGAGAATGTGGTTGAGGGCCATGCCTCAAGAAAAATTGCAGCGACCGAGATGGAAGGTCTTTTGGCGATCAACCCTGTGAATGGAAGGACTTCCAAGATCGTACTTGGAGACCATGTATTGATGGACGGTGGTTCAGGATGTGTACACACTGCTCCGGGGCATGGTGAAGAAGATTACAAAGTCGGGCTTAAATACGGTCTTGAAGTGGTAATGCCTGTCGATGAACGCGGATGTTATGATGAGTCTGTGGTTGGACTCAATCTGCTCCCAAATGCAGAAGAGTTCGTTGGTATGCACATCTTCAAAGCCAATGAGCCGATCTTGGAAATACTGGGTGATGCACTGTTGAAGCAGAGTAAATTTGTACACTCCTATCCACACTGCTGGAGAACAAAAAAACCGTTGATCTACAGAGCGACGAACCAATGGTTCATCTCTATTGACGATGTGGCCAAGGGTGCAGAAAAAACTTTGAGAGAGACAGCGGTTGATGCCATTGACGGTGTTGACTTCTATCCTGCTTCTTCAAAGAACAGACTCAAGCCTATGGTAGAGGGAAGACCGGACTGGTGTATTTCCCGTCAGCGTTCCTGGGGTGTTCCTATAGCCTTCTTCAGGATCAAAAGTACAAAAGAAGTGATCTTTGATGAAGATGTTTTAGAACATATTGCAGCACTTTTTGATGTACACGGGGCAGATGCCTGGTACTCTATGTCCAATGCAGAACTGCTTCCTGAAGGCAGTACTTATAACCCGGATGATCTTGAAAAGATCGAAGATATCCTGGATGTATGGTTCGACTCGGGTTCAACGTGGAATTCCGTACTGAGTTCAGGAAATTATGATGCAGGGAATTACCCTGCATCCCTGTACCTTGAAGGATCTGACCAGCATAGAGGGTGGTTCCAGTCTTCACTGCTTCTTTCATCAGCTGTGAATGGAAAAGCACCGTATGAGAGCATCATTACCCATGGGTTCACAATGGATGCTAAAGGTGAAAAAATGTCCAAGTCCAAAGGAAACGTAGTTGCACCTGAAAAAGTGGTCAAGCAGTACGGTTCTGAGATCCTTAGACTTTGGGTAGCGCTTTCAGACTATCAGAATGACCAGAAAATTTCTGATGATATTTTGAAGCAGACAGCCGAACAGTATAGAAAGATCAGAAACACATTCAGATTCCTGCTTGCGAATGTGGATGATCTGGATGCATTGGTTTCTGTGGATGCTTACGGTGAACTGGACAGATGGATCCTCATTAAAGCCAAAGAGGTCTTTGCTTCCGTCAAAGCGAGTTTTGATGCCTATGATTTCCTCAAAGGATTTGCAACACTGAACCACTTCATTACCAATGAGCTTTCAGGTATCTATATGGATATCACCAAAGACAGACTCTATTGTGAAGACAAGAACGATCCGGTCAGAAGAGCAACACAGTCTGCTATGGCACATATTTCCAAAGCAATGCTGGGATTGATCGCTCCGGTGTTGACCTATACAGCAGATGAGATACTTGAATATGCACCGTCACTTTTTAAAGAGGGTATGGAGAATGTATTTGACCTTCTTTATGTTGAAGTACCGACAGTGGCAGATTCTTTTGATGATGCTATTCTTATTGAAGCACGGGAGAAGTTCTCTGAAGCGATCGATTCACTGAAAAAAGAGAAAGTCATCAAAGCGACACTGGAATTGGAGATCGCCGGAGACATCAGCATTCTGCCGATCAAAGAGAGTAAAGATCTGGAAGACTGGTTCGTTGTCTCTGCTCTGAAAACCGTTTCAGAGGGTGAACAGGTGGCAAGTTTTGAGGTTGAAGGCAAGACCTTTACCGTACACAAAGCAACTGCTGCAAAATGTCCGAGATGTTGGAGATTCACTTCAACCGCAGAAGACTGTGCCTGTGAACGTTGTGCCAAAGTAGTTGGAGAACTGGCATAATGTTCGATATGTCCCAGCCTATACAAATGCCTGTGATACTGGGCTCGATCGCTTTTATTGTCATTGTGGTTGGTATTGGGTTAGGAATCGTGTCGTATTATAAAAAAAAATTGAATATTAAATAACTGGGAGTAGACATGATAACACTAAAAGAAGCATTAACCAAGTCGGCTGAAGAGTTAGCGGCATTAAGAGCAGAGTTGGAAGAGAAAGCCAGGATCTCAGACCTCAATGCCTATGTCGGTTTTGAGTCTTCGGGTGAGGGTGTGCCTATCCTCATTAAAGACAATATCCAGGTAAAAGAGTGGTCTGTGACTTCAGGCTCCAAGATCCTGCAAGGCTATATAGCTCCGTATGAGGCGACTGCGATCAAAAACCTGAAATCCAAAGGAATGATGGCATTTGGCAGAGCCAATATGGATGAGTTCGCTATGGGATCGACCACTGAGAGCTCTTATTACGGTGTCACCAAAAATCCACACGGTACCAACAGAGTACCGGGAGGATCATCGGGCGGATCTGCAGCAGCGGTTGCAGGCGGTATTGCCATTGCAGCTTTAGGGTCAGATACGGGTGGGTCTATTCGCCAACCGGCAGCATATTGTGGTGTCGTAGGAATGAAACCAACTTATGGAAGAGTCAGCCGTTTCGGTCTGGCTTCATATGCGTCAAGCCTTGACCAGATCGGACCGATCACCCAGAATGTTGAAGATGCAGCTATCTTGTATGATGCGATCAAAGGGCATGATGACAAAGATTCAACTTCTGCAGATTTTGAAATAGAAGACATTGCAAACAATATGAATGCCGAGAGAAAATTGACCATTGCTGTGATTGACAACTACATTTCTGAAGCGGATGATGATATTCAGGCTGCGTATGCTGAAACGGTCAAAGCACTGGAAGCAGCAGGGCATACTATTGTGCATAAGAATATGCAAAATACCAAGTATGATATTGCAACGTACTATATTTTGGCAACTGCAGAAGCAGCGACCAACCTAGCACGTTTTGACGGTGTGCGTTACGGTGCAAGAGCAGAATCAAAGAGTACGGAAGAACTTTATTTTAATACCAGATCCGAAGGCTTTGGTACAGAAGTAAAAAGACGTATCTTGCTTGGTAATTTCGTACTCTCTTCGGGGTATTATGATGCATATTATGTCAAAGCACAGAAAGTCAGACACTTGATAAGAGATGAGTTCAATGCTATTTTTGAAGAAGCAGACCTTATCTTGTCGCCGGTTGCACCGGCAGTTGCTCCTGAGATCGGTGCATCTGAAGATCCGCTTGAAATGTACAAAAGTGATATGTATACGATCGCTATCAACCTTGCCGGACTTCCGGCTATTTCACTTCCGGTGGCCAAAAATGCCGAAGGATTGCCTATCGGGTTACAGTTGATCGCGAAAGCATTTAATGAGAAAACGCTTTTTGACGGTGCTTTGAGCATGGAAAAAGCTGTCAATTACATAAAATAAATTATAAAGGAATACTATATGAGAATTAAGAAAAGAGCATTGACATTTGAAGACGTATTGTTGGTGCCTCAACACTCAACCGTTTTACCAAAGGAAGTATCTGTCAGCACACAATTGACCAAAAGAGTTTCTCTCAATATTCCTATTGTTTCTGCCGCAATGGATACGGTCACTGAATATAAAGCAGCGATCGCAATGGCAAGACTTGGCGGGATCGGTGTCATTCATAAAAATATGGATGTGGAAACACAGGCTTTTCAAGTCACGAAAGTGAAAAAATCAACATCGGGTATCATTATCGATCCTATTTTTATCGGGCCGGATGCAGCAGTTTCTGAAGCGGATGCTTTGATGGCTGAGTACCATATTTCCGGTGTGCCGGTTGTTGATGCAAATCAGATACTGATCGGTATTATCACCAATAGAGATATGCGTTTTATTTCAGATATGACGCTTAAAGTGTCTGAAGTGATGACAGCTGCACCATTGGTCACGGCAAAAGAGGGAACTACCCTTGAAGATGCTGCCAAAGTGATGCAGCAGCATAAGATAGAAAAGCTTCCTATTGTGGATGACAGTGACAAACTTATCGGTCTCATAACCATTAAAGATATTGAGAAAAAAGAGAAACATCCCAATGCGAACAAAGATGAACATGGACGTTTGAGAGTAGCTGCTGCTATTGGTGTAGGACAGCTTGACCGTGCGAGAGCATTGGTAGAAGCCGGTGTAGATGTCATTGTACTTGATTCTGCACACGGACATTCCCAAGGCATCATCGATACAGTAAAACTTATCAAGAAAACGTTGGATGTGGATGTCATTGCAGGAAATATCGCGACAGGTGCTGCGGCACAGGATCTCATCGATGCAGGAGCGGACGGTGTCAAAGTCGGTATCGGACCAGGGTCTATCTGTACAACCCGTATTGTAGCAGGTGTGGGGGTTCCCCAGATCTCTGCGATCGATGAAGTGGCT
>CAZCBU010000011.1:0-2865 GCA_964496995.1 uncultured Sulfurovum sp. | reverse complement strand
GTAATGCGGGTGCCATGCCAAAGATTCAAGCCCTTTGTTCTTACCGCGGAAATATTTCATTTTACGCAGTTTTTTGGGTAATGAGTATTTACGTATCAGACGGCCGTATTTCTCAGAATTTTTATGGAACCATGCTATCCTGGGCTTCTCTTCAAAAGAGATCAGCAGACGTCCCTGTCCGTCCAGGGTCATCCCTTCACTGTCCCGTCGCCATTTTTTGAACTTTTTCCCACTTTTCTTACGTAGTTTTCCCGATCTTACCGGCCTAAGTTCTTTGATCTTGTCGGCAAACTCTGTTTTGAATTCAAAAAGTTTTCCTTCATCACTCACCATAAAAAGAGAATGGGTTTTCGGGTAATACGCAAGATCAGAGATTTCGGAAAACTTGATCCCGTCGATCGTGTTATAGACGATCTGCTTTTGATCAAGGATCTTAACACCCAGTGTCTTCTCATCTAATCCTGGAGGTGCGATATTGACAGTAAAACTCCCTGCCTGAAGCATACTCCCCAAAAGAACGAACAGAAACCATACACGAGTCAGAGAAGAGAACATTAAACCTTTTCCTTCTCAGGAAAGAAGTACACCATGACCAGGATCCAGGCAACTGCCAGATCTATTGCCACATCAGCAAAATTAAATACGGCAAAATCAAAACCACAGTGCCATGCCACATAGTCGACGACCCCTTCATGCACAAAACGGTCATACACATTTCCAAGCGCTCCGCCTATCAATAATCCTACAGGGAAAGCATACCTTTTCAGATAGCCCTCTTTCAATACATAAAAAAGAATAGCAGCGACCATCAGTGCCTGTATCCATTTCAAATAGGGGCCAACAAAGGAAAACATGGAGAAGGCCACACCTTTATTGTAATGCAAAGTAAGGTCTATACATTCTCCGGCACGGTAATATCCCGCAACAAACAGATCTTTGATCGCCTGGTCTATGATAAATATACCAATGGCGGTCAGAAGAAAAATAGAAAAGAAGCGCATTAAACGAGTGCGCCTTTAAAGAAGGTCTTACACTCTTCCATCATTTGGATAAGTGCTTTTCCGTCCTTCCCTTCAAGAAGCAGACGGATCTTGTTCTCTGTACCAGAATATCTGAAAAGGTGACGCATATTCTGTGATTCAACCTTCTCTTTGAGCGCATCCAGACCTTCTATCTCTTTAAAATCTCTCTTCTCCTCTATAAGAAGATTCTCCAACAGCTGAGGATAAGATTCGTACGGATCAAAGACTTCACTGGCCGGCTTGCCTGTACCTACGAAATATGCCAGTGCCTGCAGTGCCGAAGAGATCCCGTCACCCGTCTTCGCATAATCAGAAAAAATAATATGTCCACTCTGCTCACCGCCAAAGTTAATGCCCTCTTTCTGCATCATTTCAACCACATTTTTATCACCCACCGCAGCACGGTGCAACGTAAGTCCGTGGGAAGCGAGATACTCTCCAAGTCCTTCATTGCTCATGACCGTTGCCACCATACCGCCACCTTTCAGCGTACCCTGTTCTTTCATATGCACCGCAAGGACCGCCATCAGTTTGTCACCGTCAATAATGTTACCCTTCTCATCTACCATGACCAGACGGTCAGCATCCCCGTCCAGGGCTATCCCTACATCTGCACGCTTATCCAGAACTACTTTTGCAAGATTCTCCGGTGCGGTCGCACCACACCCCTCATTGATATTGAAACCGTTAGGTTCATCTCCGATCACAACAACTTCTGCACCCAGTTCGTTTAAAATAGTCGGTCCGACAATATAGCCTGCACCGTTGGCACAGTCAATGACCACACGCTTACCCGCAAGTGTCAGAGATTTGGGAAATGAGTTCTTAATATGAACGATATATCTGCCGATCACATCATCGATTCTTTTTGATTTCCCGATCTCTTTGCCTGTCGCCTGCGCATCTTCAATATATTCCTCATTCTCATAGATCGCCTCTATCTCCTCTTCTTTGTCTCTGTTGAGCTTGTTTCCTTCAGAGTCAAAGAACTTGATACCGTTATCATAATAAGGATTATGGCTGGCGGAGATCATGATCCCCGCATCACAACGCATATTTTCTGTTAGGAAAGCAATGGCAGGTGTCGGCATAGGACCGATCTGTATCACATCGAAACCGACTGCGGTCAAACCGGAGACGATGGCATTTTCTATCATATAGCCGCTTCGTCTCGTATCTTTGCCCACGAGGATCTTGTTGGTTTTTGAAAATTGTCTAAAATATATTCCTGTAGCCATCGCCAAACGCATTGCATTCACAGCAGAAACTTTTTTTCCTGCTTTTCCACGTACTCCATCTGTTCCAAAAAGTGTCACAATAAAACCCCTAAAATTAATTGCATTATTTTAACTTAAAGTCTATTAAACACTCCTCTACTCTCATGCTTAATAATTCTTTAATCTTTTTTTGGGTATTATTCGCGAACTATTTTCACTCTATAACTGAGGGATAACAACACAACACAAAAGGAATCCAGCATGGCACACCATAAGTCAGCAAAAAAACGTATTTTGCAAACTGCTGTAAAAACTGAAAGAAACAGATATTACAGAACAAGAATCAAGAACATTGTTAAAGCGGTACACGAAGCAGTAGAAGCAGCAGACAAAACTGCAGCGACAGATGCATTCAAAGTAGCGAACAAGCAGATCCACGCACTGGTAAGCAAAGGTTTCATTAAGAAAACAACTGCAGCCAGAAAAGTAAGCCGTCTTCATAAAATGGTAAACAAAATCGAAGCTGCATAAGCAGTTTTAAACCTTTAGCGATCAGTCCATGCGACTGATCCTATTTTTATTCTTACAATACCAATACAAAGAACGCCTATGTTCAAAGAAAAACT
>CAZCBU010000010.1:0-4117 GCA_964496995.1 uncultured Sulfurovum sp. | reverse complement strand
TTCTATTTCGGGATTTGGGATTAGTCCCTAAAATATTTACTCTTCCACATCATTCAGGGTACTTACTTCATCCCATTTTCTTTTCGCATAGGCTTCGCATTCTACTTTTTGTTCTGCTGTAGGATCTTCTGTTGAGTATTTGTTCTTTTTGAGACATTTTGCATACTGTTCAGGTATAAATATTTTTTCAAAGGCAGTCACATCGTTCTCTCTGAAAGCATCCTTTTTTTCTGTAGCTATCGTTAGAATAGCTATGACCAAAATCACAATAACTACAGCTAGGATCATTTTTTTATTTTTCATTTGAACTCCCTACTGAACATCTAACATCGCATTGATCTTTGCGATCTTTTTCGCCTCTTCATCTGACATGACCTCTTCATAATATTTTTTCAATGCAGTTCTAAATATGGTAGTAATATCCTCTTTTTTCAAGGTTAGCAACTCTTCAAGTTGTCCTGCCTGCTCTGCTGTTAATGTAATAGTGATCTGTTGTGGTTTATTTACCATAATAATTTCCCTCTATAATATTTTGTATATTCTAGCTATAGTAGGTAAATAGAAATATTAACCATTACCAGTCAATACCTTCTATTGGACCAAAATCATCGGGATCTGCTTTCTTAACGGTACATTCAGGATTCTGTAATTTACAATAATGTCTATACGCCAAAGATGCACCAATAATAATAAGCGATAAAATAATAAATATCAAAAATGATTTATTCATACTATAACTATAGCAAAATATTTTTAGATATAATTATTGCAATAATTGACAGGGAGTATATATGGAAGAGATATTGGCATACTTGATGCTGCACAAAATAGAAACATTACTGGTTGGATTTGCCGTTATTGTGCTGGCATTCGTGATCACACATTGGCAGGAAGTGAAGTTCTGGTGGTTGAATTTTACCTATAATTTTCCGATCATCGGAAAAATATCAATCTTATCCAGAGATATTGAAGGGTTTGACGAGAACCACAAATGGTTTTATTCGGAAGAGAGACTTTGCAGGGATTATTATAATTTTTATGAAAAAGTAGACAAGGATTCCGAATCTTTTGATGAAGCCAAAGCCTATCTGCATGCTGCAGGTGAACTGGGCCGTAAACCTACTCCTACACTGATCTGGATCATGATCTTCGTACTTGTGATCGTTGAAGCCTTCGGGTTTGCCTATGTACTTGCAGGTTTCACGATCCCGGGTGCAAGTGAAGCGACACAGCAAAAAGGTGCAGTAGGTGTTGCTGCAATGCTTGCCGTTTTACTTGTGTGGCTTACGCACATGACAGGACAGGAACTTCACAAAAATACGCTTATCAAAAAAATAAGACGCTGGTACAAAAATGACAATGCCGGCGGTTCGAACTGGAGAGACCTTAAACCGGATGAGCAGCTCATCAGTATTGACAATACTTTTGATGATGAAAAATCACCGAACTATATCAGAATGCTGAACAGGATCGACATCAATGATAAAGTAAAAACCACGTATACCAAAACCATTTTAACACTCCTTTTCATTGGTATTGTCGCGATTGGAGCGACATACATCAGAGACCAGGTACTTAAACAGGAAATTGCTTCTTCACATGAAAGTGCTGTCAACATATTCAATAACGATGCTTCTCCCTTTGGCGATACAGATGCTTCCTCTGATGCTGACATCGGCGCACTCTTTGGTGATACTGCAGGAGATGATGCAAAAGAAGACCTTGCCTCACTCTTTGGTGGAGAAGGACAGGCAGACACTCCTGCCAAAGCTTCCAGCAACAGTTCAATCATTGATGAGACCAATCTCAAAGGCGGTGAAGCAACATTCATGATCCTGGGACTGATGTTCGTATTTATCCAGATCCTGGGTATTTTCTTTGGTATGCATTGGGATTTTGCAGGACGTGAATCTAAAGAGGCCTATGAATGTCTCAGGGGCTTCAGTACAAAAAAGGCATTTCTTGCCTATTATGATAATGCAAAGACACACATTGCAAGAACAGCACAGAAACAGCTTCAGAAACTGCAGCATGCAATGAACATCATTAATGACAACTCCGGTACAGATGCTGAAACGACTTCTCTGCTCAGAAACAACAAAAACAGAACTTTTAAACAGTATCTGACATTTGAGGACAAATAGATGAAGAGACTTTTACTGACTTTATTGACCCTGTCTGCATTGCTTTTTGCAAGAAATGATGTACCAAGCTGCTACAAAGCCTTGAAAATGGAAAATCCTGACCCTGTGCCTGCTAAGGAGTTGTTCATCCTCATCGACCAGACAACCCCGATCGATAAAAACATGATGATCTTCACCTATAAGAACATGATGAAGTTCATTAAGAACGGTTATGCCGTGACTATCGCATCCTTTTCCTCCAATGCGAACGGAAAATATACCGATGTAGCCTATTCGGGTAAACTTGAAGCACTTCTGCCTGACAATGCAAAGTTCGACATTGCAAAAAAATCTCTGCGTAAATATGAAGGCTGTATGAACGGTCAGTATAAATTTGCAAAGAAAAAAGCCACCAAAGCACTTGTACGTACACTGAAAGGTGCCAACAAAAAGTTGCCACACTCAGATATCATCAAATCACTGGATGACATTTCCGATCATATTATTAAGCCTTCACCAGCTAAGGAAAAAGTTGTACTGCTTGTTTCCGATATGATAGAGCACTCTTCCATTACTTCATTTTACAGTAAAGGTTCACTCAAAAAAGTCAATACAAAAGCAGAAATGGATAAAGTAAAGAAAAGTGATTATATGGCCGATTTTGATGGTGCGAAAATATATGTGGTCGGAGCAGGTATGGTTTCGAAAAACAGTTACAGAGACTCTAAAACACTTAAAATGCTGACTGACTTCTGGAAAAGCTATTTTCAGACCACCAATGCAAAACTGCAAGCCATCGGTACTCCAATGCTGCTTGAGGATGTAGAATAGATGTCTATACCTGTATCCACTCTTATCCTAAGGACTATTAAATGAAAAATCGATTTATTCTCCCTCTTCTCTTCTCACTGTCCCTGTTACTTGTTTCCTGTGGTGGTGGAGGTAGTGGCAGTAGTGACAATAGTAGTATTGTTGCTTCATCAGCTTCTCCTTCCTTCACCCAGGCGGAAAAAGATTTTGTCTACGGACTCTTTACAACAGAATACCTCTGGTACGATGAAGTTTCATCAAATGTAGACTACAGTGCATTTGACACACCTCAGGCATTGATCAACGGCGTAAGAGTACCTAAGGACAAATGGAGCTTTATGATAACCCAGGAGGAGTATGAAAACAGTGTCAATCAGAAAACTGCCGGATTTGGATTTCGCTATAAAAATGATTTTATGATACTCCAGGTCCTGATAAATGCACCTGCCTATCATCAGCTCTATCGCGGTGACCAAATCCTGGAGATCAATGGGGAAACAGTGACACAGGAAAATCTTGCCAATGCAAGTCAGAATTTGAATGTAGAAAGTACTTTTACAGTACTTAGAAACGGTGTAGATACGAATGTTTCTATCATACCAAGAGAATATACTTTCAAAGTCACCATGGGTAAAATACTAGCCAATACTACTATTGGATATTTGCGTTATGACTCTTTTACAGGTACTTCGGTTAATGAATTCGAAACGGAGTTCACAAAGTTCAAAGCTGCGGGTATTACAGACCTAATCATTGATCTGCGTTACAATGGAGGAGGGTCTGTCGATGTGGCAAGTGCACTGCTCGATAATATCACCAATCAATACAGTGGAAAGAGACAAGCCTATTTTGACTGGAATGAAAACTATCAATATAAGAATTCCAGTATCTCTTTCGGTGATGTTGAATCCAATGATCTCGATATGAAACGTGTCATTTTCCTGGTAACAAAAGATTCTGCTTCTGCCTCTGAGCTGGTCATCTCTGCATTAAAACCATATCTTGGAGATGCCAATATTGTAACGATCGGTGAAGAGACACACGGCAAACCTGTCGGAATGGCTGGTAAAGCCTATGGGAGTAACTTCTATTTTCTTATTGATTTCTATGTAAGAAATAATGCAGGGGAAACAACCCCACTTGACGGGATACCTGCAACATGTACTGCTGAAGATGACTTGACA
>CAZCBU010000009.1:0-4403 GCA_964496995.1 uncultured Sulfurovum sp. | reverse complement strand
ACAGGTTAATTTTCATTGAGAATGCTGGTATAGATTTTAGTAAAATAAAAAATATGGAAACTCTTGATTTGAGTGTTAAAGGAGATCATGATCTTGGAAGTTTAACACTTCAAAATGTATTAGATATGACAGAAGCAAGTGCTTCACAAACATTAATTATTGAAGGTGATAATGCACAAGATAAAGTTGAATTAGCAGGAAGTGATTGGGATAGTCATAATTCTTCAGGAGGATATACTACTTATATTCATAATGGAAATGGTACAGCTGCAGATCCAACAGTAACATTAAAAGTAGATGATGATGTTGCTGTAACTGTTACCTAATGAAAAGAGATAACATGCAAAAGAGTAAATATTACATAGGTGTCATGTCCGGTACATCCTTGGATGGGGTGGATGTGGTGCTGTGTGAGATCTCTGATGAAACATGTATTCTTCATGCCTCTTTGGAGTTTCCTATGCCCCTGGAACTCAAACAAGATATTATGCATGCTATTGAAGGTCAAAATACTCTGAAAGAAATAGGGCAGTTGGACCATCGTTTGGGGTTACTCTTCACTCAGGCAGTAGGCGCTTTGCTGATACGTGAGAAGATAGAGGTGAGGGATATTACAGCCATTGGATTGCACGGACAGACGCTCTGGCATGAGCCGGAAGAGCAATATCCGTTTTCTATGCAACTTGGTGACCCTAACTTGCTTACTGCAAAGGCAGGTATACCTGTTGTTTTTGATTTTAGACGTAAAGATGTTGCTTTGGGCGGGCAGGGTGCTCCTTTTGCTCCTGCTTTTCATGAATTCCTTTTTTCCGGACTTGGGGAGCAGGTGGCTATTGTGAATATTGGCGGCATGGCAAATATTACTGTCTTAGGTGAAAAACTGATAGGATACGATACCGGGTGCGGGAATGTACTGATGGACATGTGGATTGCAGAACATCGAGATCTCTCTTATGACAAAGATGGAGCCTGGGCAAGAGAAGGCAAAGTGAATTATGCACTTCTTGATACTATGATGCAGGATGCATATTTTCTGCAAGCGTATCCAAAAAGTACCGGACGGGAAAAGTTTAATCAGGTTTGGTTGGAAGAGATGATGTCTAAAGTCGGGATGGGGGCATCCCGACCTACGGATATACAGAGAACCTTGCTTGAATTAACTGCATTAAGCATCTCCAATGAAGTATTGAGGTTCAATAGAGATATTGTTCTGCTTTGTGGCGGTGGGGCAAAAAACAGTTTTTTGGTAGAACGTATTAAAGCACTTATGCCAAATGTGGAAGTCGTGATAGCAGAAAATGCCGACTATATAGAAGCTATGACCTTTGCCTGGCTGGCGTATAAACGTGTGCATAAAGAAGTTGTGAATTTGAAAGATGTCACTGGCGCAAGTGACAATACTGTATTGGGTGGATTGTATGAATAAAATAGAAGAATGGCTGGAAAAGATTGATTGTGCTGGAGAACTTGAAGTTGTCTCAGCAGATGCAAGTTTCCGAAAATATTACAGACTGAAAAGTACGATGCACAGTGGTATTGTGATGGATGCCTCTTTGCAAAAAGAGAGTCTTGAACCTTTTATAGATCTCAATCACCGTTTGTTTGAAGCCCAGGTAAGAGTACCGAAAATAAATACCTATAATAAGCATGAAGGGTTTTTATTTATGGAAGATCTGGGGAACAGCCATCTGTATGAAAAAATTGACTCTGACGAGTTTGAATACTTTTATGAAAAAGCCATAGATACTTTACGCAATATGCAAAACACAGATACAGATGGTCTGCCTCTCTATGATGAAGCATTCCTTCGTTTTGAAATGGACTTGATGCCGGAATGGTATTTGGAAAAACATTTGGGGAAAACGTTGGATGATGAAGATAAAGATATCATTGTAAAAGCCTTTGATACGATCGTTTCAGAAGTGATGGCTCAACCGCAAGATGTGTTTGTGCACAGAGACTACCACTCCCGCAATATCATGATCGGCGGATGTGAGGATGAGATCGTTGTGATCGACTATCAGGATGCAAGGATCGGTGCAGTAACCTATGATCTTGTCTCTTTACTGCGTGATGTCTATGTTGAGTTTAATCCCAAAGATGTAGAACGTCTGGCATTGAGCTTTAGAGACAAAAAAGGTTTGGATGCGGATGATGAGACTTTTATGCGATGGTTTGACTTTATGGGATTACAGAGACATATCAAGATACTCGGTATCTTTGCACGTTTGTCCATTCGTGACGGGAAAGACGGGTATTTGAATGATATCCCTTTGACATTAAAATATATTATTGAGATCGGTAGTAAATATGAAGAGACAAAAGCATTGGTTGATTTATTGGAGCGTCTAAAATGAAAGCAATGATATTAGCTGCTGGTTTAGGTACCCGAATGAAGCCATTGACCGATACAACACCCAAGCCACTGCTTGAAGTAGGAGGCATACCGCTTATTGTCTGGCATATTGAACGTTTGGTACATGACGGCTTCAAAGAGATCGTGATCAATGTGGCACATTTGGGATATAAGATCATCGATGCTTTG
Organism: uncultured Sulfurovum sp.; assembly: GCA_964496995.1. Taxonomy (GTDB): domain Bacteria; phylum Campylobacterota; class Campylobacteria; order Campylobacterales; family Sulfurovaceae; genus Sulfurovum. The sequence continues at coordinate 1,858 of CAZCBU010000009.1, read as the reverse complement.
GGGGACGGTTCGGAGTGGGGTGTGAAGATACATTACTCTGATGAGCAGGAAGAGGGCTGTCTGGAGAGTGCCGGCGGGATCATAAAAGCATTGCCTCTCCTGGGAGATGAAACGTTTTTGCTGGTCAATGGTGATATTTTTACGGATTATGAATTTCAGGAACATAGAAAACTGGCAGAAGGTATCTTGGCACATTTGATCCTCATACCCAACCCTGACCATAATCCTGAGGGAGACTTTGCTTTGGACGGTAATAAAGTCGTAGATGCCAAACAATATACATTTTCCGGTATAGGGTACTATTCTCCACATTTGTTTGATGGAGTGCCTTATGGTAAAAGTTCTACGATACCTTTACTTCGGGCAGCTATGAAAGAGGGGAAAGTAACGGGTGAACTTTTTGAAGGGGAATGGCTTGACATTGGTACACCGGAGAGACTTGAACTATTGAATGCACAGCTTTTCAATAGCAATTAATGACTATAATATATAAAAAAGAGGAAGAGCCTATGAAAAAAATATCTATCTTGTCACTACTTGGACTAACAAGTTTTTTAGTTTTGGGATGCAGCAGCAATCAGCCAACATTTAATGCGTCAGATACAACAGTGCAGAGTGTAAAAGGAAAGTCATATAACATCCCTAAAGGTGCCAACCCTTCACCTTATGTTGATGATAAGGTGATCGCCTTTTATCAGAAGATCGGTTTGACTGAATGTAAAAACGGTGATATTACCTGGGAAGAGGAGAGTGCCAAAGAGGAGATGGGAGTTGCCATCAGCAAGGGAGATAAAGGCATTTATAAAAAGCTTGCCAAAGAGAACAGAATAGGCTGTGCAAGTCCTATTAAATAATTTTTAGATTACTCTTTGTTCCCATATTTATATGGGAATACACCTAAATCCACCATTCATACACAATTTTTTATTACTATTCCTAAAATTTTAAGGAAAAAGAATGAAGAAAAATATTTTACTACCGCTTGCCATGATGGCAGGATTAAGTACAACAGCTATGTCCGACCCATTCTATAACTCTGTACCTGCTGCTTACCAGGATGTACCACAAAGTGTTTCAGGACCTTATATAGGTATAGCCTATGGGATGACGAATGTAGATTCTGACTTTTTTGTTAGTCCTACATATCTTGAAAATGTTGATATTGATTATGATGCTCTTATGTTACAGGTTGGATATGATTTTAATCCTTATATTGCTGCAGAATTTAGATACTGGTTCTCTTTGAGTGATGGAGATTATAGTCTTGCTTCAGGGTTTGTTATACCTGACAGCTATAAAGATTTTAATGCCTGGGGAATTTATTTGAAACCTCAATATCCCGTTACAGAACAATTTTCTATTTATATGCTTTTAGGATTTTCCGGTATACATGTAGATGGTGAGCCTGGATGGTATGATGATTTGGTTGATGATGTCAGCTTCTCAGGAGGATTTGGTGCAGCTGTGAATTTTACGGAAAACATTTCAGCCTTTGTTGATTATGTACAACTTTATAATGATAGATATGGATATTACGATCCATATTATGTCTCTTATTACGATCCACAAGGAACAGATATCTACACGATCAACTTCGGACTTACCTACAAGTTCTAGATCTTCTCCAAATACTTCGCTACCCCGTCTTCATCATTGGAGTGGGGGAGTATAATATCTGCTACCTCTTTGACTTCATCCAGAGCATTGGCCACTGCCACTGAAGTACCTGCCAGTTTGAACATACCAATGTCATTGACAGAATCGCCAAAAACCGTCACATCAGAAGTATCTCTTCCCATATGATCCATAACTTTCTGTAAAGCATGGGCTTTGTCGCCTTCAGGATGCAGAATGGTGA
>CAZCBU010000008.1:0-3688 GCA_964496995.1 uncultured Sulfurovum sp. | reverse complement strand
CCTTGCATTAAAGAGGCTTGAATCAAGCGAACCGTTAACACTTGGATCATAACCAAGGAGCTTTTTGCCAAGCGCATTACTGTCCCCCGCTACTGCTCCTCCACCATCATCAAACTGCATAAAGTGACGGATCCCCGGTCTGACTGCCCATCCGGTATCTGATACAGGGATCTTGTAATGCCCTTCGATTACAAAGTCTTTTAAGACACCGGGTATTTGAAGGTAACTTCCCGTCAATTTCAGATTATTGAAATATTTGGTCGTAACATCAGCCACATACATATCATGGTCAGGGTCTTCTCCCGCTGCAATGAAATTATCATAGTTCAATCCTTTATGTTTACCGGCATCATCATTATTGTTCCACTTTCGATATTTATCCAGTAGCGCGTCTCCGGTAGGTGCGGACTTGAATGTAATTACATCATGTGAATTCTCATGATCTCGCAGTTTTTGAGCACCAAACCATGCAATTCTTACTTTTGTTTTAGGTGCGATCTTTACCCCAACAGAGACACCGTCAAAAGTATTCGGAATCATTTTTGTATCATTGGACTTGGTAAAGACTGATTCAAATAGCTGACGGCCTGCAACAACATCTACTGTACCATTATTGTATTCAAGGAATCCCTCTCCCAGCGTATGTATCCCAAATCCACCGCCTGTAGCTACCTTGTATCGGCTAAACGTATCTTTACCGGCTTTGGCAAAACCGACCTCATCTGCATCAGGTCTGAAAAAATCAGGATTCATCGACCCATAGTAACCTAATGTAAAACTAAATCCGTTCAAAACAGCGGATTTATAGATCAGACTTCCCCCTACACCCATCTCTTTGGGTGCATTGTTCGGATAGGCAGGATCGTCCCAGTTCCAGTAAAAGGCATTCATTCTCAAGCGGCCATAGAAGATACCTTCCGAAAAAAGATCATGTATATTGTTCACTTCTCCGGGAAGCACCTTATAGTTAAGGGTCATATTCCCATTCAAAGTTCTTTTAACCGAACTCTCTTTTTTAGGTACTTCCACAGGCTCTTTCACAGGTACAATCTCTCCCCCTGCCATCAAAGCCGTACTCCCCATCAGACACGTTGCCGTTAGCAATCCCAGTTTGATTTTAGCTTGCTTCACTTCTCATCCTTTTTCTATTGATTATCTTTATAAAAAAGATAGGTTTCGCTATAATTAAAAGGTAATATTGACTATTACGCTGATGCCCCGCCTTTGTTCGAAAGAAGATTTACAATAACACTTTAGTGACAAAGACGAGGCACGGTTTAATCTAGCACTTAGCCCCCTGTTTGGGACAACCACAGTCAAAATCCAATACTTTGACATTGGACTCATTACTGATATCGATCATTTTTTTCTTACGAATATAGTCACTGACTATCTCATATACCGCACGTATTTTCTTCTCATCGAGATTTTCACCTGCATTTTGCAGATTCCCACCCCATGAGGAGACCTTGTATGTTTTCTTTGGATCTAATGGCTTGCCTCCTATCTTGAAATCTGAGATACGCTTCCCTGAAGGTGCATCGATCTTTATACTGTAACTTGCACCCGTTAGACGGCTCATGTCTCCACCCTGCTGAAGTAGAGGATTTGCATTGAATACATTATCCGCAATATCCTCCATGAGGTTGGCGATCACTGATCCTTTCAGATCGAATGTATACACTTCAGGGTAGGTAATCGCTGTCATCTCATAGACATTGTCTTTGAGAATCTCATCTCCAGGAAGCAGTGTCGTTCCCCATCTGTATCCTGGAGTAAAGACGATATCACTTCCCATCTCTTCTTGAATCGCCTGCCCTATCAATGCATCGAATGTCGAATAGAACGTATCACGTTTGTAAAGAGTACCTTTGGTCGTTCCCAGTACTTCATTGAGCTCTTTGTTGTAGGGTTTATACCACTTTTCAACCAACTCCTCACCTGCTTTATCGGCTGGTATCAGATTGGATGCGACTGGAATAAGCTTGAAGCTGTAATCGACAACTTTTTTGTCTTTGATATCCAAATCGAGTCTTCCTACATATTTCCCATGACTTCCGGCGATAAGAATAACAGTATCATTGACAATGATCGGTTTGGGACTTGGATCATGTGTATGTCCACTTAGAATAAAGTCAACTCCCTTGACCTTCTTTGCCAACTCTTGATCGACAGAAAAACCATCATGACTAAGCACAACAATACAGTCGACTTTTTTCTCTTTGCGTAACTCATCCACATACCCCTGTAGTGACTCATGACGCAATGCAAAGCTCCATCCCTCAGTAAACTTTTTAGGGTTGGCCGTAGAGGTGAACGGAAAAGATTGTCCAATAATACCGATCTTTGCACCACCAACCTCTTTGATCGTATATGGTGGGAAGATCAGCTCCTCGAATGCATCGGAGAAAGGATCATTGTCGATCACATTTTGAGAGATAAACTCTCCTTTGAGCATCCCGATAAGTTCATGAACACGCTCTTTTCCATAGGTGAACTCCCAGTGTCCGACCATCACATCCACACCCAAATAGTTTTGTGCATCTACGATCGCCTCCCCTTTTGTCTTAAGGGCTACTGCTGTTCCTTGCCAGGTATCACCACTGTCAAGCAATAATACATTCTTCTCACCTCTTGCTTGTTTGACATGATCGATGATAGGCTTTATATGAGCAATACCCCCCATCTTTCCAAACTTCTTTGCCAAAGTTTCAAAGTCTACATAGGTATCAAAGTATTGATCCAAAGAACCAGGCTTTATACCGTAGTACTCTTCAAATGTTTTACCGCAGATAAACCCCGGAGTTCCAACAAGGTTCTTTGCAGAGATCAAAGTAGAAGGTTCACGCCAATACAACGGCTTGATATGTGCATGCATATCACAAATATGCAACAGCGTGGCTTTGCCCTTGGCATCAAAATCCATCAAATCGGAAAAAGAAAGATTTTTGATACGCTCTTTACCGGCATCTCCAGCAAAGAGGTTCGTACCTCCTGTTGCACCCAATATCCCAAGTGCTGCTGCAATCTGAAGAAAATCTCGTCTGTTAATGTCCATAATCTGCCCCTTACCTTTTTAAACCGGGAATGGCAATGGGCTGCTTATGCTCTTGTGCTAGTTTTGTTACATAAACCTCAAGTCCGACCATCTCCTTGGATCCGATAGGGATCACTTTAAGCAGTGCATTCTTCATACATCCCTGAAATCTTCTCTGCAAGGTTCTTAGACTTGATTTTGTCATACGGTATGCAGGCCATGTGACACCAGCCCCTACTTCTCCCAAATCAGGCAGAGGCTGAGTACGAAGCACCATACCTACAATATCTTTACTGTGACACGAGTTACAGGAGAGTCCACGACCCCCTCTTGGAGTCATAAAAGTTTTTTTTCCAAGCTCATAAGCAGCTTTTTCATGCGGCTCATTCAGGTCTATATTTGGCTGTTCATCATTTGCCAGAGATTTGACATACGCCAGCATAGAGAACATCTTTGCACTTTTTAGTTTGCTCTTCTCTTTGCCCTGTTCTACCTGCATCACCTGCATCACCTGGTCAAGCCCTACAACATTACCAAGTTTCGGTACGTACTTGGGAAAACTTGCAATCTCTTTTGGAAGCTCTTTTTCAGAGACACCAAGAAACTTAGCCAGTGCGGACGCTGTCTTAGCCATGTATCATGATCAAGGCC
>CAZCBU010000007.1:0-3106 GCA_964496995.1 uncultured Sulfurovum sp. | reverse complement strand
TTTAACCTTCTGCAGACCTACAGTACTTCAGAAGTCATCATTACCCTGGAGAGCAAAGAGATAGACAAAGAGTGGCTGATCCACTATCTGGAATTGGGTTCTCTACACTACTCTGTCAACAGCAAACGTTTCAGGATCAATTTCCAGAATGAACTCTTCAGCCGTATCTTTGAGATCAACTCTTTTCTCTCTGCCATTGAATTTCTGGATCTGGAACGACACCCCTATACGACCGAAGCACTGGCCGTTCTTATAGACTTCATCATCGAGCACGATGAGAGTATCATAGAGAAGATGAACAAGCCTGTTTTTCTTGGTTCCAACCGTTATATGTACATCGGGAACAATGCCATGGAACAGCTCTCTGTCATCTCCCGAGACCCATCTGATATCACACTCCTTGACCTCATAGACAAAACCTCTACTGCTTTTGGGAAACGTTTGCTCAAAGAGAGACTGCTGAACCCCATTTGTGACAAAGAGATGCTTGAAGAACGTTATGATCTGACCGAACGCCTGCTTCCGAACATTGACCGTTTTGAAACACATTTGAAACAGATCTATGATCTTGAGCGTATCGCCAGACGGATCAAACTGCGCAAGCTGCATCCTGTAGAATTGACTTACATTGCCATGTCACTTGAGTCGATCCTGAAACTTCTGGAAGATGCAGACAAGGATGGTTTGGAAATAGATGCCAAACTCTTCGATGAGACGCAAGAGATGCTCTCTGTCCTTGAAGAGACTTTTGAACTGGATATCTGTGCACGCTTCCGTATAGAACAGATCAATGACAACATCTTTAAAGACGGTGTCTACCCGGCCATTGACAACATTGTCAAAAGACAGCAGAAAGAAGTTGACAAGATGCATGATGTGGCAGAACATGTCGAAGCCCTGTTCACGGCAGACAAGCTCTTTTCAAGTTCCGGTACCAAGTATGCAACTGTTTCCTACCTTGAAAGCGAAGGCTACTTCATTAACCTGACAAAGAACCGCTTTGCACTGATAGAGAAAACTCTTAAAGAGTCATTTGTCACTGTTGATAATAAACATCACTTCTTTAAAGACTTTCATTACAAATATTTGAAGAATGCTGTCAAAGTGCAGGCACCGCTCTTTGAAGAGATCACACGTTCCTATGAAACGGCACAGGTTAAACTGGTCTCCCTGGTCAAACAGCGTTACACAGAAAGCCTGGATGTTCTAGAGAACCGTTTTTCACTGCTTTTGGACAAGCTCATCTCTTTCATTGCCAATATTGATGTAGCCATTTCCAATGCAAAATGCTCAAAGACCATGAACCTCTCCAGACCCATCATTGAAGAGGGGAATTTTTATGAAGCGATCGCACTTAGACACCCTATTATTGAAGCCAATGATGAGCGGGGTATCTATGTACCCAATGATGTCTTCCTTGGGCAGAACAACCTGACAACACACAACCACATCACACTCAATGCAAGTGAAGGAGAAGATGTACTCGGTGTACTGCTTTACGGGATAAACTCTTCAGGGAAATCTTCTCTTATGAAAATTATCGGGCTCTCTGTCGTTTTGGCTCAGGCGGGATTCTTTGTGCCTGCAGTGGAACTTCGTTTTGGACTGTACGATAAACTCTTTACACGTATTGTCTCCCAAGACAACCTCTACAAAGGTTTGTCAACCTTTGCTGTGGAAATGATGGAACTCAAGAATATTTTTAACAGAGCCAATGAACGCTCCTTGGTACTTGGTGACGAGATCTCTCAGGGAACAGAAACAGAATCTGCCCTTGCCATTGTCTCTTCAGCCATTTTAAAACTCATTTCTTTGAAGTCAACCTTTATTTTTGCCACGCACCTGCATCAGCTTGGTACCATTCCCCAGCTACAGGACCTGAAACATTTGATCTTCCTGCATCTGGGCATCAAATATGATGAGACAAACGATACACTCATCTATAACAGAGTATTGCAACTGGGAAGAGGAGACAGTCTCTATGGTTTGGAGTTTGCAAAATCCCTGCATATGGACAGGGAATTCTTGCAAATGGCACAAACGATCAGAGAAAATTTAGAAAACTCAGGTTCTGAGATCAGGAAGTTACGTAAACAAAAAAACAGCAAATACAACAAAGCGTTATATCTGTCAAAATGTGCTTTATGTGATGAAAATGTAGAAGATGTTCACCACATTGCTGAGCAACAGGAAGCCAATGCAGAGGGTCACATAGACCACTTCCACAAAAACCACAAATACAACCTCATCCCACTGTGCAAAAAACACCATAAGATGGTACATGAAGGAAAGATCAATATTTCTGGGTTTGTGATGACATCTGAGGGGTTAAAGTTGCATTATGAAGTCAAGGACTAAAGTACAGTGCAAGTGAAGAACTAAATTCTGAATCGTATAAGGAATGATTTTTCCTTTTTGTTAGTGTCTCCATTTATTTAGATCGTGGCGTTGGTTTTCTCGTCATTTTTTTTAGAAAAAACGAAGCAAAAAAAGCGTCGTGGCTCTCGAATCGCTATCGCTTTCAAGGGCGTTCACCACGACAATGTTTATAATATAACTAGGCTATCGCCGACTTCATAACTTAGAAGCATGACAATTTTTTACTCCTTGCACTATACATTAAAGAAGTAGCTCATTTCCAGCGTTAGCAGTTTGCGTTTTTTTCTTTTTTGGTTACTTTTCTCTTTTTTTGTCGCAGTACAAAAAAGAAAAAAGTAACAGAGAAAAACAACGCCACAATTTCAGCCATGAGGAAATAGCACAAAATGAAAAAATATTATAAAAAATTAGGGAAAGTTTGACATAGACCAAAGCCTATGTCAGGAGGGGTGAAAAAAGAACTTACTTCTTTAAAGGAGTGACGTACATATTAATATAACGTCCCTCCTGTTTCGCTTCACTCTCAAGATTTCCAATATCTTCAAGCATCGGCCAAACACGGTTCAATACATCTACACCCCACTCAGGGTTTGCCATTTCACGTCCTCTAAGGAAGACACGGAGCTTCACATGTTTTCCTTTTTCAAGGAACTCTCTTGCATGTTTGACTTTGTAAGCAATGTCGTTCTCTGCAATTTTACAGGAGAATTTCACCTCTTTGACTTCG
>CAZCBU010000006.1:0-3847 GCA_964496995.1 uncultured Sulfurovum sp. | reverse complement strand
CGGATTCTGCCACGATGATCTTTCCGTTGGGGATAAGTGGAATGAGTTTTTCTGTCAAACGCATATCCATCTCAAATGTTTCAAGGTTTCTGTGGTTGATGCCAATGATCTCTGCTCCGGCGAAAATGGCTTTGACCAGATCGGTTTTATTGTGTACCTCTACAAGTACATCCAGACCAAGATGTCTGGCATAGTTATACAGCTCTTTCAGCTCTTTACGCGACAATGCCATAGCGATCAGCAGGACATAGTCCGCACCAAATGCCAAAGCTTCAACGAGCTGGTATTTGTCTACAATGAAATCTTTTCTAAGTAAGGGAATGCTCACATAACGGCGTACCATTCCAAGATACTCTTTGTCACCCTGGAAAAAGTGTGGTTCTGTCAGGATGGAAAGAGAGTCTGCTCCACCTTTTTCATAGGCCTGAGCAATGACCATCGGGTCAAAATCTTCACGTATCACCCCTTTGCTCGGACTGGCTTTCTTTACTTCTGCAATGATTCGGTAAGGATTTTCTTCCGTAGCACGCAGTGCACTCTTCACATCTTTGGGTACAAAAGGGTTAAAGGCAAGGGAACGCCCCAGCCACTCTACAGGATAGTCTACTTTTCGTTTTTCCAGATCTTCTCTGGTTTTTTTAATGATATCATCTAAAATCTGTGCCATTTTTTATTCTCTTTAAAAATTTTTAACGCATTATACCTTAACGCTGAACATTGAACGCTGAACGCTATTTCTTATTGACACTTTTGGATAGCTTCCCAGTGTTCAGCGATCTCAGGTTCATCCAAACCTTCCATATCTACTACTTTTTTCATCATCTTGTATGCCTTTTTACAGGCTTTTTCCTTATAATAACCCCATGCCAAGGAATCAAGATAATAGGTATTGTCCGGCTGCTGGACCAAAGCATCTGAAATGATCTTCATACCCTTTTTGATGTCAATATTTTTATCAATCAGCGTATATCCGTAATAATTGAGATAAAGACTGTCATCGACACCTTCTGATATCGCTTTGTCAAAATATTTTACAACCATTGCGATCATCTTTTTATCGTCTTTGTCTTTTGCTTTTTCAAACGTCAGTATTGCTTTTTCAGCCAACCATTTCGGATCATGATCCTTACTGTAGAATTTGTTTACAAGTTTTAATGCTTTATCAAAATATTTTTTACTTTTATAAAGATCATAAAGTATCTTGTCCGAATTTCCATTTTTTTCCAAATAAGCTATAGCCCCGTCTATATCACTTTTATAGGCATATGCCTCTATGATCTTGGTAAGATATTTATCCTGTTTGTCTTTTTCATACAGTACTTTATAGGTATCCAGTACCCCATCAATATTATTCTCTTTGATATACAGGGACAAGAGTTTAAAATAGAGTTGATCAGAGACAACATGATTCATACGGCGATGTGTTTCAAGAAGCTGTATGGCTTTTTTTCTTTCATTCGTATACTCATCCATGATCACCGTCATACGTAAAAGTACATCTTCATTGGATGATTTCCTATACGCTTGCCCCAATAGATCCAGGGCTTTTTTGAACTCACCGGAATAGAGATAAGGATTAGACGCAAGATCCAGATCCATCGGTTTATCGGATGCTTCAATAAGATATGCCGCCTCTGTTTTGGCCTCTTTGATCTGCCTGTTCGTCAAATACAGAGGGATAAGCAAACGTTTAACTTCCAGCGTATTTGGATTTTTTGCATCCCATGCCTTCAGTCTGTCTATACTCTGCTTTATATGCGTACCTGCCATAAGCGAAGAGGTCATTTCTCTAAAGAGATACTCTTTTGCTCCGGTATCATCGTAGAGTTTGGCAAAGATCCGCCTACTGTTTTCATATGCTTTGTATTCATCGAAGAACAGACCCTGTACGATCAGTTCATCTTCACTGATAATTCTTAATTCTTTAGCCTGTAAAATACCGCTCAACAGCAGCAGGCTGATCACAGTAATAATTATACGATTCCAGGACACTCTTTTCTTACCTCATCTTCATCATTTTTAAACTGTTCCCAAAAGGGAAAGGTACGACACTGTAACGGCCGCACCGGGTAGATTGAACAGCGTTTTTTCTCTTCATCAAAAAAGATACAGGCATAATTGTCTTCTGCCAGTTTTTTTTCAACTAAAGAATAGCGGTGTTTCACTTTTCTTAGATACATTGTAGCAAAATCTTCTACACTAAGGTTAACAAAATCTGCCATTTTTTCTATCTCTGCATATTTTGCCCAGATGTAACCGCTCTCTCCTGTACAGCAATGCCCACCGCAAGCCTCACAGGCAGAAGGGTCAAATTTATATGCGTAGCCTTCATCTTCCATCAAGCAAGGTTCAGGCTTCACATTTTCCATTACCGGTCCTTCATTTTCTATCATTCAAAATCACCTTTTATACTGTTCGTATTTGCTTTTTCAAACGCTTTCATTGCCTTTTCCCTATACACGGATCTTTCGTCAAAAACCACAAAAGGCGGTAAGATCTGCGTCATGGATCTTGAATTGTTTCTTGCTGCGATCATCACCAGTTTTGAATCCCTGTCCAGTTTTGAATGTACGAACTGTATCTTTTCAGGATTGATACCGTAATTTTTCAAATGCAGCAAAAGCACATCTATCTGTTTGGCATCATAACAGAAAATGAACCATCCTTTCGGCTTTAAAAAGGTTTTGACTCTTTTCACGAATGATTCTATCGGAAGATGGTGTGAATAACGTGCAATATTCAAATGTGTATCTTCACTTTGTGCCACGGATGGATCGTAAAAAGGCGGATTGGAGACAATAAAATCATATCTCTCTTCCGTCTTAAAAGTCGTAAAATCATCCAAATATGCTTCTGCGCTCAAACCATTCAGTGAAAAATTGTGTCTGGCATAATCCAGCATCTTTTTCTGCTTGTCTATAATGGTGGTTTCAATAGGAAAATCACGGCTTAAAAGCAGTGAGATGATCCCTACACCGCATCCCACATCCAGGAGCTGTCCTTTGGGATTGAACCCGGAAATGAAATCATATAAAAAAATAGAGTCACTATTGTAACAGTAACCGCTGGTAGGTTGATAAAGAAACACAAACTCTCCTGAAAAAATATATGAATTTTACAACAATTTGAGTATAATCGCGATTATGAACGAAAAACCTGATCTACTCAACCCTCCATCAACAGACTTTTCCATGCTGGACTATGACTGTGCTTACCTCCCTGAAAAAAAAGTACGTATGCACTACAAGTATGTAGACAATGCATCCAAGACATTTGCTACAGCTGTCATAGCAAGAGGTTGGAGACGTTTTGGTAAATATTATTTTCACCCTATCTGCAACGGATGCAATGAGTGTAAAAGCATTCGTATCAACGTTCAGGATTACACATTCAGCAAATCACAAAGAAAAGTCATACGAAAAAATGAAGAGACACAGATCATTGTGCAGGCACCCTCTTTAACCTCAACCCATATAGACCTTTACAATAAATACCATGCCTATAAACACAAAAAAGACGGATGGACGCACAGAAATATTTCACAAAGAGAATACCATGAAAATTTTGTTGACGGAGCCAATGATTTTGGGAAAGAGGTACTTTATGTGTTAGACGGAAAACTTGTAGGGGTTGACCTTATAGATATTCTGGATGATGGTATTTCTTCGATCTATTTTTATTACGATCCGGATTATGCCAATCTCTCCCTGGGAACATACTCTTTACTTTATCAAATTAAACTGGCAAAAATACTGGAACTTCCCTGGATCTATCTTGGCTATTGGGTCGAGGGGTGTAAAGCATTTGCCTACAAACCGAAGTTCCAACCCCAGGAAGTTTTAGATGG
>CAZCBU010000005.1:0-3330 GCA_964496995.1 uncultured Sulfurovum sp. | reverse complement strand
TTGGCAGAAGACAATGAGACCAATCAGGAGATCATTACAGGGTTACTTGAAGAGAGTGGCATTATTATTGATATCGCTGCGGATGGTCAGGAGGCAGTGAACCGATACAAAGAAGATCCGGAGAGATATGAACTGATATTTATGGATCTTCAAATGCCGGTCATGGACGGATATGAAGCGACCAGACAGATAAGAGCCATAGACAAAGAGATCCAGATCATTGCACTGACAGCCAATGCGATGGTCGAAGATATAGAAAAAACGAAGGCAGTGGGTATGGATGAGCATCTCAACAAACCTATTGAAGTAGAAAAACTCTATGCCACCCTGCTTCAGCGTTTACGTAAAAAAGTAGATCTTCAGGAAGAGGGAAATGATACAGAGATGACTGAGAAGCAGGAAGATTCACTGCACGTTCCGGATTTTACAACCATTGACACAGCACAAGGCTTGGAGTATCTTTCAGGGAACAAAAAAATATATCTGAACCTTTTGCATAACTTCTTAAAGAAGTACACAGACTTTGACCTGAATGTCATGGATGAAGAGGAGTTTGCGCGTGCCACTCATACACTCAAAGGACTTTCAGCAAGTATCGGTGCAGGTGAACTGCATGGTCTTGTACGTACACTTGATCAGACAAAAGACCACACATTGGTTCCGGGTGTAGAGGAAGCATTAAAACATGTACTGGATGAGTTAAGAGAAAAACTGATACTTCATGAGACCCAAGAGGTGCAAAGCGGTAAAAAAGCCTTAAGTACCGAAGATGAAAATGTCTTGTTTGAAACCATGAAAGAGGCGCTTGACTCCATGGAGCCTCAAGAGTGTGAAAAGGTCATGAATGATTTCAATGCCTACCTCCTCGATGATCCACTTAAGGATACATTGGCTAAGATAAATGCCTACGTAGAAGAGTATGACTTTGATGAAGCGTTGAAGCTCATAGAAGATAGAGAGGGTGAGAATTAACATGAATGAAATGAAAAAGATCCTGGTCGTCGATGATGAGCCGTTAAATATCAATATCCTGGTAGAACTCCTGAAAGAGAACTATAAAATGATGGCAGCCAAAAGCGGGGCTCAAGCCTTAAAAGCTGCCCGTTCATCCAATAAGCCCGACCTTATCCTTCTGGATATCATGATGCCGGAGATGGATGGTTATGAAGTGTGCCGTCAGCTTAAAGCAGATGAGAGCACCAAAGATATACCTGTCATATTTGTCTCTGCCATGAGCGAAGCCCTGGACGAGACCAAAGGCTTTGATGTGGGTGCCATAGATTACATCACCAAACCGATCTCTCCCAAAACACTGGAAGCGAGGGTACATACCCACCTTGCCCTGACCCAGCAGGCTTCAGAGTTGAAAGAGGCACATGCACTCATTCAGCAACAGCAGCAGCGTATGCAGGATGAGTTGAATGTTGCACGTGACATTCAACTCTCTATGGTACCGACACTGTTTCCTCAAGATGAAGCGATTGAAATATTTGCCACTCTGAAACCTGCCCGTGAGATCGGTGGTGATTTTTATGATGCCTTTATGATCGACAGTGAGTCTCTCTGTCTTTGTGTAGGAGATGTATCGGGCAAAGGTGCTCCCGCTGCACTCTTTATGGCAATGACAAAGACCCTCATCAAGTCTTATGCCTCTTCGGATCTTTCAACTGCGAGTATTATGACCCGGGTGAATGATGAGTTGTGTGAAGGCAATGATGAAAATCTTTTTGTTACGGTCTTTTTAGCCATTCTCAATATTCATACCGGAGAACTCCGCTTTACCAATGCCGGACACAACTACCCCTATATCATCAAAGAGAACAAAAGTCTGGTAACCCTCAATCAGAAACACGGCCCTATCGTAGCAGCTATGGATGGCCTTGTCTACAAAGAAGATCTCCTCACCCTGGATAAGTTCGATACCCTCTTCCTCTATACAGACGGTGTGACAGAAGCGATGAACAATGAAGAAGAACTTTATGGCGAAAAGCGTTTAGAAAACTTTCTATTGAGACACGACTGCAAAGAGGTTAAAAACAGTGTCGATCTTTTAATGGAGGATATTGCTACTTATGAGAACAGTACGGATCAAACCGATGACATTACGGTTTTGTCATGTTTCTATTCGGGACAGAGTGTCCTGGCAAATTTAACTGTTTCTATTGAAAACAAGTTGGAGAATATAGCAGATATCACTGAACGTTTTGACAAGTTCTCCGAAGCGCAGAACATCAGCATGGCGGTCAATCAGAAAGTAGATCTTGCCATAGATGACCTGGTCAACAATATTATCTCTTACGGGTACAGTGATGACAAGGTACATACCATAGATATCACCTTTAAACGTATGGAGAGTGAGCTGATCATTATTATCGAGGATGATGCTGTGCCGTTCAATCCTTTTGATACAGAGAAGAATGATACCCATCTCGCTATAGACGACAGAGAGATAGGCGGTCTGGGTATTCATCTGGTCAAAAACCTTATGCATAGCTGCCAATACCAGAGAAAAGCCAACAAAAATGTTGTGGCTTTAACAATACAATTGTAAAATTACACAGAAGGATCAAAAAGTGGAATTAACCAACAGTGAAAAAAACGGATATACGGTCATAACGTTCGATGGTAGTTTAGACACAGTCTCCTCCCCCACAGCAGAGAAAGAGATCAATGCACTCATAGACAACGGCACATTAAAGTTCGTGTTCAATTTTGAAAAAACAAAATATATGAGCTCTTCAGGTTTAAGAGTACTTTTGGCTACGGCAAAAAAACTCAAAGGCAAAGGTGAGCTGAAGATCTGCAACCTAAATGAAGTGATCGAAGAGGTTTTTGATGTCTCAGGTTTCAGCTCTATTTTAAACGTGTACAAAACAGAAGAGGAAGCTCTTGCTTAACATTCTGTGAGTGCCTTAAAATAAATAATAGAACCATACAGTAAAAAAGGAAGAGAAGTGGAAATAGATCATTACAATGAAAGTGATATACTCATCGTTGCACCCTCAGGGAAACTGGACACAACACATGCTCCGGATTTTTCAAAACTCATAAAAAAACTCTTTGAAGATAAACCAAAAGCCTGTCTGATCGATTTGACACATATTACTTTTCTTGCAAGTTCAGGACTACAATCAATTCTTGCTGCTGCAAAAATTGCTAAAAAAGAGGAAATGCATTTTGGTGTGTTTGGTATGCAGGAGATGGCTTACAATGTTTTTACCATGTCCGGATTTAACCAATTCATCAAAAGTTTCAACTCTAAAGAAGAGGCACTGGCAAACCTGCTATGATCACTATAGATCTGGCTGACATGCAACAAAGCTTACTCCT
>CAZCBU010000004.1:0-5232 GCA_964496995.1 uncultured Sulfurovum sp. | reverse complement strand
CTATAATTACGACAATAAATCCTAAGGACGATCCGTGGCACTTGTAGACCTCTTCAACATTAAAAAACAGTATGACATCAAACTTCTTCTCGATGATGTTGATTTTCATCTCAATGAGGGAGAACGTATCGCTATCGTGGGTCAGAACGGATGTGGCAAATCTACACTGATGAAGATCGCTTTAGGCTCGGAAGATCCAACAGAGGGCAAGCGGGTCGTAGGCAACAATATACATATTGAGATGTTGTCGCAGCAACCCCGGTTTGACCCGGACCTCAATGTAAAAGATGCCATTTTAAATGAGTTAAGCGAGTTGAAAGAGGCACAGGAGACCCATGCCAAGTTAAGTGCTGAAGTAGCACAGAACTTTGAGAACAAAGAGCTTTTAGGCAAACTGGAGAGTATCTCTGCCTATCTGGACCATCACAATGCCTGGAATCTGGATGACAAGATAGAACGTATCTTGCAGGAGTTCAAACTCAAAGAATACGAAGATCGTCTGGTCATCTCACTCTCAGGAGGAGAACAGCGTCGTGTGGCACTGGCTTCCCTTGTGCTTAAAAAACCTGATGTACTGCTTCTCGATGAGCCTACCAACCACCTGGATGTCTATATGGTCGAGTTTTTGGAAGAGATACTGCTGAAAGAAAAGTTTACCCTTCTTTTTATCTCACATGACAGGCATTTCATTGATACCATTGCCACCTCTGTAGTAGAGGTCGAGAACCAGAAACTTGTCACCTATAAAGGGGGCTACCGTGACTACCTGCACCTCAAGGAAGAGCGCATGAAATCCCTTGCCAAGACCCATGATACCCTTACCAAATTCCTCAAACGTGAAGAGGAGTGGCTGGGTAAAAGTGTGCGTGCCAGAGAGAAACGGAACCAGGGGCGTAAAGCAAGGGTCTTTGAACTTCGCGAACAGGCAAAAAAGAATCCTACCCTCATACGTAAAATGCAGATAGAGCTTGAACGTGAGAAAAAAAGCTGGAAAGGTGAAAAAGGTTTAAGCAAACGAAAACTTCTTTTTGATATAGAAAACCTTAACTACAGTATTGCCAATAAACTACTCATTGAAGATTTCTCGACACGTATTTTGCAGCGTGACAAAGTAGCGATCGTGGGTATTAACGGTGCAGGGAAATCTACACTACTCAAACTACTTCTTGAACGCCTGAAGCCTGACAGTGGCAGTATTAAAAAAGGCGATTTCTCCATAGGGTATTTTGACCAGCACAGAGAGATGCTCAACGATGAACATACCCTCATAGAGACTTTTTGTCCAGACGGCGGTGATCATGTTGATGTGCAGGGAGCACACATGCATGTCTTTGCCTACCTTAAAACCTTTCTTTTTCCCGAAGAGTATATGAGCAAAAAAGTAGGTCAGCTCAGCGGTGGTGAAAAAAATCGTGTGGCACTGGCTCTTCTCTTTACCAAAAATGTGGAGTGTCTTATTCTCGATGAGCCTACCAATGACCTGGATATTCAGACCATTAATATTTTGGAAGACAAACTCATCTCTTTCCAGGGGGCAATTCTCTTTGTCTCCCATGACCGATATTTCATAGACAAGATCGCTTCCAAACTTTTCATCTTCAAAGGTAACGGTTTGGTTGAAGAATCTTACCAAAGCTACACAGAGTACCTGGAGATAGAAAAAGAGATGAAAGAGCTCTCCGCTCTTGAACAGGAAGTAAAAACTGCTGTTAAAAAAGAAGAAAAGCCTAAAAACAAAGTCCAAACAAAGTTAAGTTACAAAGAACAAAGAGATCTTGATATCCTGCCTGATGAAATAGAAGCCATGGAAAATGAAATGGAAGCGTTAAATCACTGTCTCAGTGACCCTGAATGCTATCAGAAAAAAGGACTTACTGCCATTTCAGAAGAGTTGGCAGTACTTGAAAAGGTCTATGAAGAAAAGAGTGACCGCTATCTGGAGGTTCTTGAGATCTATGAATCATTGCAGTAGATCTGTATTGTATCAATAATACAGCATCACACTGCGTCTCCCCCATCTGAGGGCTCTTCTCCTGTTGGTTCCCATATAGATATCAATACGTTTACGGTATCTTTTATTCATTTTATCACGTACGGTATAGAGGCCCGGAAGTCCCCCTATCCTTACTTTGGAACCGTTTCGCAATCCGTATCTGGTAAGCATATCCCTTGAGACCGCTATGATCTTCATCCCCGGACGAATACGGTTGTTCCATGCTGCCAGGAAAGGTGTTTTATCGGTTTGGCCTCGGTGGGAGCTGTAAGCTGTTGCGGTCACACGGAGCTTTCTTTTACCAAAACTTCTGACCATGCGTGATTTTTTAGCTTCTGCTTTCTTCTTTGCTTCACGTGCCTTTCTCTCTTTTTCCAATTTCGATATTTTATAGGGAAACGGTAAAATAAGCTTTTTACCGATACAGATAACAGAATCTTTTTTCAACTGATTGTATTTCAAGATATCTTTGCTTGAAAGATTGAAATCCTGTGCAATGGATCCTACATTGTCTCCAGGCTGAATGGTATACTCTGCTTTTGCAATAATATCCACCATCTCCTGTTCCATAGGTATGATAAGCTTTTTCCCGATTTTGAGTGACTCTCCTTTTTTAAGCTGATTCAATTCTCTGAGCTCAGCAGTTTTCAAACGGAATTTTCTTGCGATCGTACTCAGGGTGTCTCCGCTTTCAACCGTATAGAAACCTTCAACTTTTGGTTTTAGCTTCTCTTCTTCAGACTGTGTTATCTTTCCGACGACTTCAGTACCAGGAACAGACACTGTCTCTTTCACTCTTTTTGAGTAAGCTTCTTCTTCCATTTTCTGAAGTTTATCAAGGATATCTCCACGTTCAGCCGCATAGGAACTCTCAACCTGTAATTCTTCTTTCTCCTTCTCGGCCGCTTTGATCTTCTGTACAACTTCTGTACTTGGGACACATACAGTCTCTTTTACTCTTTTTGAGTAGGCTTCTTCTTCTATCTTTTGCAGTTTGGCCAAGGTTGCTGCTCTGCGCATTTCCAACTCTTTTGAGAGAGAGTGTACATTGTCGTCTTTTGTACTCTCTATATTCAAGGTTTCAAGTTGTCGTTCTTTACTTCCTTCATAACGTATAGGTTTTTCGATCTTGACATATTTTTCTATCATATCAACAACAGAGATGACTTTTACGGAAGTTTTTTTAGGAACAGGCAGTGTTTTATCAACGATCAGTTTTGTCTCGTCTTTCTTATACTCTATCTCTTTTGCTATCAGAAGTCTTGAACTGTATGGATTACACTTTGACATTCCTCCTGTGGCTACTCTACACTCTACAGCACCTTTGGCCGACAAGGAAGAAATAATGAATGGAAAGAGACAAAGTGCTAAATATTTTCTGGACATTACGTGATGCTAAACTACAAAAAGTTCAACATTTCTCCTTTAATAGATTCTTTCTCAACAACAATAGTATGTTTCACCTCTTTGTCAAACAGACCTTCGATCATCGGCGGTACCGAAACATCTGCATGCGTCTGTACCCACTGTAAAGCTTCTTTGTCATCTTTGACTTCATGGCCAAGTGCCTTGGAAACAGTTGTAGAGAATTTGGTCCACTCTGCCGTTGAATAGATCACGCTGGGAAGTTTTTCTTCTCTTAGCAGATCATATGCTTTCATACATGTGGCAGTATGCGGATCCATAATATACCCTTTTTTGGCATATTTCGCAATCATTGCTTCACCCTCTTCATCACTGGAGAATGTCGCAGCAAAGTCTTCCTGTAAAGAAAGCAACTCTGTATCTGTCAACGTATATTTGCCTTCATTCGTCAAAGCATCCATGAGTTCTTTGCTTCTCTGGGCACCGAATTTGTCAAACATCACACGCTCGATATTCGAAGATTTCAAAATATCCATGGCTGGTGACTCTGTTAAGATCAATTCTCTGTCAGTAAGATCATAGGCACCCGTTGTGATCCAGTCTGTCAGAATATTGTTGATGTTGGATGCGATCAGTATCTTTTCAACCGGCAGACCCGCTTTTTTTGCATAATACCCACCCAGTGCATTACCGAAGTTTCCGGAAGGTACGATCAGATAGATCTTCTCTCCCATTGCAATTTTACCGTTGCGTACCATTTCAAGATAGGAGTGAATATGGTAAATGATCTGAAAAATGATACGCCCAAAATTCACTGAATTTGCAGCTGAAAGTTTAATATTCCGCTCTTTCAGTTCAGCTTTGAAATCTTCTGAAGCCAACAACTCTTTGAGCGCATGCTGTGTATCGTCAAAATTTCCTTTTACGCCTATAACTTTTAGGTTACTTGCATCTTCTGTCACCATTTGAAGTTTTTGAACGTCAGAGGTTCCCCCATCAGGATAAAGACAGGCTACTTTCACATTGGGCTGATCTTTGAATGTTTCAAGTGTAGCCGGTCCGGTATCACCGCTGGTCGCCGCCATAATGAGATAGTTTTCATCTCTCTTTTGTGCCAGCTTGCTTAAAATATAGCCAAAAGGCTGAAGCGCCATATCTTTAAAGGCACGTGTCGGTCCATGGTAGAGTTCTGAGACAAAACAGTCCTTTTCGATCTCAACAATCGGAACCGGGTTTGAAGGATCATCAAAAGCATCATATCTGCTAAGTGCTTCTTCGAGGATCTCTGTTTCTATATCGATCTTAAATGATTGCAATACATCCAAAGCAAGTGTTTTATAGTGGCTTGAGAGATGTTTTGTTAAAAATTCCTCACCCATTTCCGGCAGTGCCTCAGGAACATACAGTCCGCCGTAACTGGCACTTGGAGAGAGTATTGCTTCTGAAAATGCTACGGAAGAAGGTTTCTTTCCGTCATTTCCACGTGTTTCGATAAATTGCATCTATGATTATCCTGTATTATTTATAGTGTTGCGATTATATCAAAAACTGTTTAATGTCTTTTAACCAGCTTGATCATGTAAAAGTTTTTTTCTCTCCTGAAAGAGTTGGATTCTCCTACAACGATCACTGATCCGTCACTCATACGCGCCGCACCGTGGGCGATATCTTTTCTCTCATCTCCATAGACATGGGACCAGATCAGCTCTCCTGATCTGTTGAGTGCCAGGATGTAAACACTGTGATTCCCTTTGCCCAGAGAATTCGTGCCTCCGGCCAAAATAAATCCGCCGTCACGTGTGGTCACCACAGCATTTCCGTAATCATAATATTTAAATCCGTAGATCTTGTGCCAGATCAGTTTCCCTTTGGCA
>CAZCBU010000003.1:0-3715 GCA_964496995.1 uncultured Sulfurovum sp. | reverse complement strand
GAAGGAGAGACTGCTCAACCAGTTCATGCTCGATGAAGCGCTCAAAGCGATGGGAGACAGTGATCTGATCGTATTCCTCGCTCCGGTAACGGACAAGCTGACAGAGTATGAGAAGTTCCTCGCGCTCAATGAAGCCAAAGGCGTGAAGCATATCATCGTACTGACCAAGATCGACCATGCCAAACAGGGTGATATCCTTAAAAAGCTGGGAGAGTATCAGAAGTATCAGGATAAATTCGAAGCGATCATCCCCTTCTCTGTCAACAAAAAGGTAGGCAAGGAGCAGCTGCTCGATGAGATCGCCAAACATCTGCCGGACTCCCCGTGGCTCTTCGATCCTGAGATTCTTACCACAGACAATATTCGCGATATCTACAAAGAGCTGATCCGTGAGTCGATCTTTGAGAATATGAGTGACGAGATCCCCTACGAGAGTGACGTACTGATCGAAAAGATCTACGAAGAGGAGCACATAGACAAGGTCTATGCCACGATCGTCGTAGAGAAAGAGACACAGAAGGGGATGATCGTCGGACAGAAAGGGGCGGGGATCAAACGTATCGGTAAAACGGCACGTGAACTCATGGAAAAGTTCGCCGGCAAAAAGATCTATCTGGACCTGCATGTCTCTGTTAAGAAGGGATGGAGTAAGAATAGGGAGAGTTTGGAAGAGTTTGGTTATATTGTTTAGATAAAAAAGTGTAATAATAAAAAGGATATTTTGTTTATAGGCTTTTTTTAAATGGAAGACAATAAACAGAAGTTATATTTTTTATATTTTGAATTTTTGTAAGATACTTTTAATATTATAACATATATAATTGGTTAACAAACAAGGAAGTTTAGAAAATGTTTTTGAAAAAGAATGGATCGGAAGAGTCGAAATCGGCTATAAAAAATATTGTTACACTGAATGCATATACGGGGAAGAAGTATATTTTCAAAGGTGACAAGTTTCAACCTTTGAGTAAACTCACTTATAATAAAGCAAACTTTATAACTTCTTATGTAAGTAATAAAGACTTTATTACCACCACGGTACAGTTAAGCAACAGTATACCACAGGAAGATATTGAAGATATCATAGAGATTAAAGCCTATGAGGAGTTAGGTCTCGATCAGGCAAGCAGCTATATCATCTCTTCAATTGAGGCAAACAATAATGGTGAAGAGAGAGAGTTTCACCTTTTTGTAGCGGAGAGAGAGACGTTAAACAAACTGTATCTTCCCGTAAAAGAAGAGACGAAGTATCTTGATCTTATCGTTCCTGCCCCTTTACTATATAAAGTACTTTATCATCGTGAAATCATCAGTGACAATGGAACGGATTGTTTTGTGTATTTTACTAAAAATGATGCATTTGTTACATTCTACAATCATGGTGAGTATCTTTATTCCAAATCTATCGAATTTTCTCTGGAACAGATCTATGAGAAGTATTGTGAGATAGAGGGAGAGCAGGTTGACCGTAATGAGTTCTTTTCTGTACTTGAAACGGAAGGCTTGAAAGCTACAAACAGTACGTATCAGCAAAATTTCATGAAAATATTCGGTGAAGTGTTTATTACGATCAACGATATTATCATTTATGCCAAAAGAGCTTTTCAGCTTAACAGTATTGATCATATGTATATCGGAAGTGTCCAGGGACCGATTGTAGGATTGGATGAGTATAGTCATAACTATCTTGGGCTTCCTTCTTCAGATTTTAACTTTGATTATAATATTAATAATGATGAGTGGTATACGGATCAGCTTCACTATCTTATGCTTCTCACCTCTTTCGAGTATATGGAAGATCCGACATCCATTTTGAACTTGACTATCTTCCCCCGCCCTCCGGCTTTTATTAACAGGGCGAGCGGTCAATTTATCATTGCAACATTTGCAGCAATTTCTATCGGACTTGCATATCCTCTTTATCATCTTTTGGGTGCTTATGCAAATGAAGCAAAAATATTTGCGTTGACAAAACAGAATGATGAACTTAATGCAGAAGTGACAAAGTATAAGAAAATTCTTGGTGAAAAGAAAAAACAGATAAGTGCACTTGACAAAGAGCTGGCAAGGCTTTCTAAGCTATATGGAGGTAAAACAAAAACATTGGCCTCTATCTATAAAGAAAAAGTCGAGTATCGTATGAAATCGGAAATATTCTATCTCATTGCAGATGAGTTGGCCAAATTCGATGTTTTTGTTGATAAAATATTTACACATGAAGATACCGTATGGATGTCTCTTGTCAGTTCCGATGACAGGAAGATGACAGAGTTGATCAAATACATCTCCGATAAACATTCTAATGAGATTCAGGAGATTGATATTGAGTTGATTGAAAAAGATCCTGAAAGTAAACATTATAGAGGTTTGTTAAAGGTTAGATTACGATGAAGTTCATAGAAGATAAATTAGAAGAACTGGATAGCTATTTCGCGCCTAAGAAGGAGAGTGAAAAGTGGCTGATCATTCTTGGTATAGCCGGATTGATTACATATCTTGCATATGATTTTTTACTGCCATATACCGAGCAGATGCATAAAAAGACAGAAGTCGAGAAAAACCGTATTGAGAAGAGTATTAAAGACAATACGATATATTTGAACAGTATCACGGTAAATGGTGACAAAGATTTTTATGTAAAAAAATATACACAGGATATTAAAAAGAAAAAAACTCTTGTTAAAAAGAAAAAAGAGAAGATTGCATTTATTGATTCTAATTTGAATAAGCTTTCCGATATGCTTTTCAATCAGAAGAACTGGTCTATCTTTCTTAATTCCATTACACATAAAGCTGAAGTCCAAAACGTTAATCTAAACTATATTAAAAACAAGTATGTGGATAATAACGGAAGTTTCGGACATGTTTTGGAGGTTGGTGTCGGGTGTAAAGGGGACTACAAGAGTATTGTCAAGTTCATGAATGAGTTGGAACAAAATGTACTTGTAACGGATATCTATGGTACTTCATTGACGATGGACAAAAATTCATCGAATGTAATAGCGGATATCAATATCTCAGTATGGGGGATCAATCGCTAATGAAAAAAATATTAAGTATCATACCACTTTTGGTAACAGCAAATTATGCGGATCTTTCTGTAAAGCAAATTGAACAGATGGTTGAAAAAATTCACTTGAAGCGTGAAGGTATTTCATTGGATACACTTGAAAAGACGCCGGAACCGTTCATTCGAATCAAAGAGGAAGAGAATGCCACTGTAGTTGAAGTACCGGAACAGGAAGAGAATGTCAAACTTACACTTCATGCAATTATGGGAGAAAAAGCCTATATCAATGACGGATGGAAAAAGGTTGATGATCAGATACTTGGTTATACGGTTAAGTATATCGGTAAGAAAGGTGTTGTCTTGAGAAATGGTAATACAATTAAAAAGTTATTTATAGGGAAACCAAAAGATAACTTTATTATGTTAGGAGAAAGGGATTAGAATGAAAAATATAAAAAAGAGAGCTATACAATTTTTTGTTGCATGTATGATGACTTTTGGTCTGGTAAATACAGCAATGGCAGAAAGTTGTTCGACAAAACTGTTTTCTGTTACTATAGACAGTAAACTAACAATAGGGGATGTTATCGATAACCTTGCGGATACTTGTGGTCTTACAGTAGTGGTAAAGGATGAAGCTGCACGCAAGCGTATGAATAAAAATCTCTACTATGTCAAACTGAAGAACAGTACCCTGAAAGGTTT
>CAZCBU010000002.1:0-11000 GCA_964496995.1 uncultured Sulfurovum sp. | reverse complement strand
TGTATGAAAAAACACTGAAATGTTCTGAAAAGCTAAAACTTTCGCTCAATGACGGAAAATACAGTGTAGAAGCAAAAGTCGGAGAGAGTACAGGTGAAGCAACATTTACAGTAGGAACAGGCAAAGCAAATAAACTCATACATGACCTGAGCAATCTCAATCATGAAGAGGAGATCAAGGCAGATACACCTGAAGCTGAAGAGGCAGTGGTCGTCCCGGTCACAGCAAAAAAGACAGAAATCAAAAAGACGCAAAAGAAAAGCAGTCAGATCAATATCGGTGGTAAAAAGATCGAGATCGAGGGCATGAGTGAAAAAGAGGCAAAACAGATCGAACAGCTGGGTGCGATGCTGGGTGCTTTGGGTGGTATGATGAAAGGTGCAAACGGTACTAGCGAGAATAAAAAACAAAAAGAAGAGAATACCGAAGCTGACAAAGAGTTTGACGAGATGAGTAAAGATCTCGATATGTTCACAAAGTAAAAAGGGGAAAGCATAATGATAAAAACAGTAAAGATCTCACTGGCAGTAGTGGTAGGAAGTTCCATCCTTTTTGCAGGTTCGGATATGATGAAGAGATATGATGTTAAAAGTGGAAAGATCGAATACAGTATCAAAGAGTCAGGCGATATCATGGGGATGGTCAAAATTAAAGGTGTAGGGAAAAAGCGACTTGTGTTTGACAGCTACGGAATGAAAGATCTTACAGAAGAGAACAAGGTAAAGAAGGAAACAACCGCCGGCCAGACAAAAGTAACAAAAGAACATACCATACAGTATATGAATGACGGTATTATGTACCGTGTTGACTTCAAGAAAAAAACGATTGTAAGAATGGAAAATCCGGCTATGGGTATGAATGCCATGCTTGGCGGTGGTAAAAATATTGGTCAGACCGGTGAAGCCATGATGAAAAGTATGGGTGGTAAAAAGGTCGGTACGGACAAAGTACTGGGCTATAGCTGTGATGTATGGGATCTTATGGGTGTGAAACAGTGTATTTACAAAGGTATTCCACTGCGTATAGAATCAAATATTATGGGTCTTAAAAGTCTTGAAGTTGCCACAAAAGCCGAATTTGATATTTCATTGAATGAAGATGATTTTAAATTGCCTGAGTATCCTTTGGTGGATATGATGGGGCAGAAACTGGATATGGACAGAAGCAAATTAAATGAGATCGATAAAGCACAAAGTGCAAAGAATGCTCAAAAGATGCAGGAGGGTATGAAAGCAATGGCCGCTGCTGTGGGAGCATTGAAAGAATCAGGTTTTGATATGAGTGATCCCAATGCCAAACTTACAAAAGCACAGGAAAAGTCCATGCAGGATGCGGCAATGGCAGCTATGGGAGGAGAAGATGCCATGTTGGCAAGAACCAAAAAAGAGATATTTGAAGAAGCAGCCGATCTACCTGCGATCAAAGAATGTTTTCAAAATGCAGACAGTGTTGAAGAAGCAAATATCTGTGAAAAGAAAGCTGACAGTGAAGATCCTGAACATCATACAACATGGAACAGTACTGTAAAATCAAATTTACTGAAAGAGATCGATGCCTTTGAAAAGTCATTACCCTGTATTGAAAAAGCTTCAACTTTTGCAGCATTGAAACAGTGTATGCCACAAGAGTAGCAGAGGAATATGATACAATGATGATAAATTTTATTACCTTGAAGTGTGGGTAAAAGGGAGCGGATGTTGTATCTAAAGAGATGTAAGCGCGTTTGTCTGTTTTTTTGTCTGGGCAGTACCATGCTTTTTTCTGCCGCTTTGGGAGAGAAGAAGTTCGATGTTGAAACAGGAATGGTCCGTTTTGAAATATCCGGAGGCGGACACTTTACAGACGATATCAATATAAGCATCAAAGGTGAAGGGTTACTCCGTTTTAAAGACTGGGGTGTTGAAGCACTTGTAGAAGAGAATTACGAGGAACGTACAGTTGGTGCTGTGAAGAATATCAATAAGATCCATATCTGCGAGAAATTTGAGAATAAACAGCGTTTTGATGTTGATTTTGAAACAGAAAAGATCCTTGAACGTCCTATGCCTAAAGGGAATTTTAAAGACTATTATTTAAAAGATATGGAGAAGAAAGGCCAAGAGACCATAGCAGGATATACCTGTGACATCTGGGAAGGAAAGGGTGTCAGGAAATGTCTCTATAAAGGGATACCGCTACTTGTGGAAAATTACCTGTTGGGGTTTTACTACCAAAAAAAGGCGGTGGAAGTAAAGTTGAATATTACTGCCTCTCCGGAGAAATGTGCACTTCCGGATTTCCCTGTTGAAAAATTTTCACTTTTTAAAACCAGTATCAAGACCAAAAGTATCAAACCACCCAAAGAGTTCTCTCAAGTGATCCGGAGTGTATCCAAAGAGATGTATAAACATTTAGAAGAGAGTCAGCTTACAGAAGATGATCTGAGTGAACGACAAAAACGTATACTGATCGATAAACTGGGACAAAATATATTTGAAACACAGAAAAAGTTTCTGCCGGAACTCCTTGAAAGTATGAAAACAGCACGCGCCTGTCTGCAGCAGGCAGAGACTACAGAAGAGGCCAATGTCTGTATTGCAAATGTGATCGCTTTAAAAAAGCGGATATCAGGAGATGCTGATAATAAAATTGAGGGCTGGGATGAAAAGAACAGTACTAAAGTTTTGGATAGTTTCGATGACAACATTATTTTTCTTGAGTCAAAAATGAAGTGTATACGAGCAGCAAAGACGATCTCTGACCTCGCAGTTTGTGTGAAATAGCTCTTGAAATTTTACCGTACCTATATAGAGATCACCAATGTGTGTGGCTTAAGCTGCAGTTTTTGTCCGACAAAAGAGCTGCCTGTCAAACAGATGGACCTGGTATTTTTTGAGTCCATCATAGAACAAGTCAAACCTTATACTAAAGAGATCGCCTGTCATGTTCTGGGTGATCCTCTGACACAGCCAAATCTTCATGATTACCTTGATATCATTCATAAATACGGTTTAAAAGCAATGCTGACAACCTCCGGATATTTTTTGAAAAAACACAGTTATGAAACATTGTTTCATCCTTGTGTCAAACAGATCAATATATCGTTGAACAGTTTTAATAAAAATGATACTTCACTTACTTTAGATCAGTACATGAAGCCCGTATTGGCACTTTGCCATGAGAAATTGGCACGTGAAAAGGAGTTATTCATCAACCTGCGTGTATGGAACTTGGATGAAATGATGAGTGAACGAGCCTTTAATGACAGGCTTTTTGAAAAACTCTCTCGATCTTTTGACGTACCATTGTCTTTAGATTCCATCTACAAAGATCGTCCCAAGTCCATACGCTTGGAAAACAAAGTACTTCTTCATTTTGACAATTACTTTGAGTGGCCTTCTTTATCCAATGAAAACTATGGTCATGGTACTTGTCAGGGCTTGCAGTCACATATTGCCATCTTGGCTTCAGGAAAGGTTGTCCCTTGTTGTTTAGACTGTGATGGCATTATTGAACTTGGAGATCTGCATGAAGAGCATCTCGAAATAATTTTGGCAAAAGAAAGAACGGTTAAGATGTCAGAGGGGTTTAAAGAGGGAAGAGCAGTGGAAGAACTCTGTCAGAAATGTTCTTATAAAGAGAGGTTTAACAAAAATTTGTAGGTCGGGATGCTCTCATCCCGACATTTACTAAAAATTATTTTGTGTATTTTTGAATATCATCATAGACTTCGGTTTTTCCTGGTCGTATTTTTGTGAATTTAGTTCCTTCAAGGGAAATACCACCCATGATCCCTTTGGCATTAAAGACAATGGCGTAAATGGGCTTTTCAAAACTTAAAGAAGCTACATCTTTGGCCGCACCCCAGTCAATAACAGTGATGGTGCCGTCAACACCCGCTTCCCAGCCATTACTTCGTCTAAAGTTGTCCAATGCTCTCTGTGAAGCAAATGCAATAATATAGGAAGCTTTTTGTGCCCCCATCTGGAATCCTACTGAACCCGAAGCAATGCTGTAGTACTGTACCGATTGCCCGTTAACCCGCAGTACTCCTTCACCATATTCTCCGCCTACGAAAAAGCCGCCTTTAAGGACAGAAGGGAATACAATGTATCCCTGTAGTTCAGAGAGGAATTTGGCAGCACCGTGTTTTTTCTTGAACAGTTCAATCACTCTATCTGCTTTTGCATCTATCTCTGCAGCTGTTTCTGCCAAGGCAGCAGTACTGAACAAGAGGCTGAATATGAGTGTTATGAAAAGAGTTGATCTTATTTTCATTGTGGTACGATCCTTGTAAATTTGGTACCTTCAAAGGTGAGGTTATACATAAAGCCTTTGGCACCGAATACAAAAGCATAAATAGGCTTTTCAAATGAGATCGAACCTATATCTTTCCCGGCTCCCCATTTTGCCACAGTAATGGCACCATCTACACCGGCTTCCCAGCCATTGCTTTTCATAAAATTGTCCAACACTTCTTTGGAAGCAAAGGCAAAAAGGTAGGAGGTTTTCTGTAAGCCAAGCTGAAAACCAAAAGATGCAGAAGTGATATTATAGTAAGCAATGGTCTTTCCATCTACTCTTACAGCACCTTCTCCATATTCACCGCCTATACCGAATCCGCCTTTTACCACAGAAGGGAAGACCAGGACGGCATAGGCTTTCTTTAAAAACTCTGAAGCACCTTTTCTCTCCTCAAACTTTTTAAGTGCAACATCCACTTTTGCATCTATGACCGGAGCAGCTTCTGCTAAAGCGTAGGTACTGAAAAATACACTTAAAAGTGCAATGAGTGTAAATTTACTAACATGTTTTGTCATCATTATCCTTGTAGTAGCCCTTTGAAGGCTTTATTTTTTAAGATTATATCAGATAAATGTAAATCATTTGTGTATAATTTTAAAAGTAAGGAGTATGTATGGAAAGAATGACGATCAAGGCTTATGCAGTCAAACATAAACTGAGTATTTTCAATGTAATGAAGATGGTCAAGTCCGGGAAGGTCAAGAGTGAAGTATTTCAGGAGAAAGGCAGAGAAGTAACCTATATTCTTTATGATGAGAAGAGTGAAAAAGGGATACAGGAGCAGATCGTACCCATCGAACCTATGGAACCTATGGAACCTATGGAAACTAAAAAAGAGATACAAATGGCTGAAGAGTTGAAAGAGCTTAAACAGGAAGTACAATGGTTGCGTAAAGAGGTAGAGACACTTAAAAAAACAATATCAGTATAAGGAGTGTACCATGAAAACAGCATACATTACAGATGATATCTATCTGGAGCATGACACCGGGATAGGACATCCTGAATCCAAAGAGCGGTTGATCGCCATTAACAGAGCGGTCTCTCCTTTAAAAGAGCAGTTGATCCAAAAATCACCCATAAGGGTATCGGAAACACTGCTTGAGAAGATACATACGCCTGAGCATATTCAAACCGTATTGGAAGCCAGTGAGTATGCCAGTCCCATCGACAGCGATACGATATGCAGTGCCGCATCGTATGATGCAGCAGTTTCTGCTGTGGGTGCAGGGATCGTTGCTGTAGACGGGGTGAAAGCAGGAGAGTTTGAAAGAGCATTCTGTGCGGTCAGACCTCCCGGACACCATGCCAGGCCGGCACAGGCTATGGGATTCTGTCTTTTTAACAACATTGCGATCACAGCACGGTATGCCCAAAGTGTAGGATATGAAAAAGTGATGATCATCGATTTTGACGTACATCACGGAAACGGTACTCAGGATGCATTTTATGCAGATGATACGGTTTTTTACTTTTCTTCACATCAGGCTTTTGCCTATCCCGGAACAGGAATGGAAAAAGAGAAAGGTATTGGCAGCGGAGAAGGGTATACAGCCAATTTTCTAATGATGCCTGATAGTGGTGATGAAGAAGTACTTGATATCTATGAGAATGATCTGCCGATCTATGTAGATCGCTTCGATCCGGATATCATTCTGGTATCGGCAGGATATGATCTTCATGAGAGTGATCCTCTGGCACAGTTGAATGTGACGACAGAAGGGATCAGAAAGATCGTCCGGCTGATACTGAATTCAAAAAAAGATATCCCCTATATCTTTTTTCTGGAAGGCGGGTATGATGTGAATGCCTTAGGCGAAAATGTGAGAGTAACACTGGAAGAGATGTTGGAGGAGTAAGACAAGGCTGTAGCTTTATCCTACTCTTATTTGACAGGCTTTTATATTTTGTATATAGGTTCTATTTCATACAGTTTTTAATAATAAGTTAATTATTTTCAATAATTTATACTTATTATTATGAATTATTTAGATAGAATAAATCAATGGAAGTTTATAAAATAAAAAATATTGCCGGTCATTTAGCGAAGTCTTTTTTGAGTAATCCGCTTACACCAATATTGGCAGTAGCTATTTTGATGCTTGGATATATCTCTCTGGAAGTCATGCCAAGAGAAGAGGACCCTCAGATTGAAGTCTCCGGTGGCTCTGTCATTGTCGCCATTCCCGGTGCTAGTCCCAAAGAGATCAACAATGTGGTCATCAAACCATTGGAGCGTCGCATACGTGAGATCAAAGGCGTGCAGCATGTCTATGGTACCGCTATGAATAACTTTGGTATGGTCAATGTGCAGTACTTTATTGGAGAGAACAGAGAATCTTCCAACCTCAAACTGTATGACAAAGTCATGCAAAACATGGATAAGTTACCAAAAGGTACAATGCCTCCACTGGTAAAACCTTTTGATATCGATATTGATATTCCCATATTGACAGTCGCTTTTTATAAAATAAACGATGGTCCCAGTCATCCTGAACATATTATAAAACTCTATAAAACGATCCGTGACATACAGCAAAATATCAATGCCCTGGACAATGTGTCAAAAACCACGCTCAAGGGAGTGAAACGACCTCAATTCAATGTCCTTATCGACTTGCATAAACTGTCGGGATATCATATTTCTTTAGGACAGGTCGCACAGGCGATCAAGTCCATTTCATCCAATGCACCGCAAATAGATACGCAGACCTCTACAGGTAAACTGGTGATCTTTGGTGTTAAAAATGCGATCGATGATATTGATGATCTTAGGGAGTTGATCGTTGCACAATATATGGGCTCACCTATTTACCTGAAAAATATTGCCAAAGTGGATTACAGTTTTGATATTCAGAATTACCGTACAGCATATATTACCTATCAGGTAGGGATGAAAGAGAAAGTACATGCGTCAGATGAAGAAAAGCATGCTTCACAGAAAGAAGAAGATGAGGATGACGCACTCAAAGAGCTTCTTTTTCGTGATGCGGGACATCAGATCACCATGACGGTCTCAAAGCTTAAAGGAACCAATGCGGTACTTATTGCGGAAGAAGCCATTGAGGAACTACAGGCAGCCAAAGCAGAATTGCTGGCGCAGGGTGTGGGGTTCATTGTGACGCGTAATTATGGAGAACGTGCTAATGAAGCGGTTAATGAGCTGGTACACCATCTTTTGATCACCATTTTCATTATTGCCCTGATCCTGATCCCGTTCCTTGGATGGAGAGAGTCTCTGGTCGTGACGATCGCTGTGCCTATGATCCTGGCAGCAACGCTCTTTTTGGCAATGATGACAGACCAGACCATTAACCGTATTACACTATTTGCGTTCCTGTTGAGTCTGGGACTCATTGTGGATGATGCCATTATTGTCATCGAGAACATTCACAGACGACTGCATCTTAAAGAGTCTGAAGGATTGGAGTTTGATGAGATCATCATACAGGCAACCGATGAGATAGGACCTTCTACGAATATTGCCACCATTGCTATTATGCTTACCATGATCCCTATGGCTTTTGTCGGGGGTATGATGGGACAGTTCATGAAACCGATCCCGCTCAATGTACCGGTGGCACTGGCTGTATCACTTTTTGTGGCTTATGTTTTTGCACCTTATCTGGCACGTAAATTCATCAAGTTTAAAAAGCATGAACATCACACAGAGGAAGAACCTGACGATCCGGATGTTCCGCAAGATATGGTTTTAACAGTGGAGAAAAAAGAGGAGGATAAACAGTAATGGAAAATATAGTTTACAAGATCCTCAGTACTAAACGGAACAAGTTGATTGTCATTATGATCGTACTCATGACCATGGCCGGTTCGGTCATGCTGATACCGACCAAACTGGTACTCGCAAGAATGCTTCCCGGAAAAAGTGCCAATACCTTTACCATTTATGTGGATACCGCGACCAATGCTTCGATAAAAGAGACCAAGTCTGTTACCAGCTGTATCGTCAACTATATGACCCAAGAGAAAGAAGTGACCGATATGGAAGTCTTTTTGGGACAGGGAGCTCCTTTGGACTATGCTGGACTGGTCAAAGGTTCGGCATTGAAAGCCTTGAAAAATCAGGCTGAGATCGTTATCAATCTGACAGACAAACACCATCGTGATGAACCCTCTTTTATGATGGTGCATCGTATTCGCCCGCTGCTTAACAAAAAATGCGGTACACTGGTTCCCAATACCAGTATCCGGTTTACAGAGATGCCTTCCGGACCTCCGACGCTGGCGACCATTGTCATCGAACTGTATGGTAAGCACGATGAAGTCTTGAGAACGACTGCAGAAAATGTTGCTGATGTTCTCAAAGAGACGGAAGGACTGGTCGATATAGATATCATGCAGGACGACCTTTATACCAAATATGATCTTGTACCCGATAAAGAGAAGATCATACGAAGCGGTTTGTCTGTTGATCAGGTCAATCAGATCATTTTTCTTGCCTTCCAGGGGATGCCTATAGCCGTTAAAAATACACGGGATCAGCAAGATCAGATCCCTATTTTTCTACGTTTGGATAAAGAGACCCGTATGGTCGAGTTTGATACAGAAGCTGCATTACAAAACAAACTTTCATCTCTAAAACTCATGAATGTTAAAGGGATGATGGTACCGTTAAGTGAGATCATCAAATTGCATCCGGTAAGGTCAAGTCCGAGTATTTTTAGAAAGAATCTTAAAAATATGGTCACCATCACAGCTGAATGTGACATGGTGAGTCAGGTCTATCCTCTGTTGGAAGCAAGAGAGAAGATAATAGAACAACTATGGAAAAAATATGACATTACAAAAGTAGACGGTATCAATACTTTTATGTTTGATTTAAATCTTGTAGACAGAAAAACCGGTGCGAAAATGCTTTTGCGCTGGGATGGAGAGATGAAAGTCTCTCTCGATACTTTCCGTGATCTGGGTGGTGCATTTATCTCTGCGTTGGTTTTAATGTTCCTTTTGATGGTGGTATACTACAAATCATTTGCACTGAGCGGGATCGTTCTCATTGGGTCTTTTCTTTCTATTATAGGGGTAATAGCCGGGCACTGGGTCGCGGATAAACTTTCACTCTTTATGACTGATGTCAACTTCTTCCTGACCGCGACATCTTTGATAGGATTTATTTCACTTATGGGGATCTCCGCACGTTCATCACTGCTATTGATAGATTTTGCAAAATCACTGATAGCTGATACCGGTATGGAAAAGAAACGTGCCATAGCCATAGCCACGGCAACCAGAGCAAAACCTATTATGCTGACAGCAGTAGCAATCATACTTGGATCACTGCTGCTTGCAACCGACCCGATATTCGGTGGTTTGGGTGTGGCATTGATCTTTGGATCCATAGCGGCAACACTGGTATCACTCTTTTTTATTCCTGTGCTGATGGACAATGCACGGGCGATGATGCCTGATGAGTACTTTTTGAACAGACTGGTAGTGAAGAAGGGAACATGGTGTATCATAACAGATAACATTTCTGCGATCCTGTCACCTACATTCAGGAAGAATAAAAAGGAAACCAACGACAAAGAGAAATAAAATTACTCTTCGTCGTAGTCTATTTTAAGTTTTGCATACATGCCTGGAAATATCTTTTTATGCCCTTTATGAAAAGAGACCCTGATGGTAAAGGTATGTGTCATCGGGTTTGCACTGGGAACAACGGATTTGACTCTTCCTTTGGTGTGAAATTTGATAGAAGGGATGGTCACATCTATGAAGTCGCCTTTGTTCACCCTTAGCAGATCGGCTTCAGAAATTTGACCTTCTATTTCAAGGTGATCAAGATCAACTAAAACCATTGCCAGCATCCCGGGAACAATAAGGTCACCCACACGTATCCGTTTTTGTACAATAATACCGTCATTGGGTGCTTTGACCTCAAGATAGTTGGCAATGGTAGCGATCTGCTTTACTTTTTCTGCAGCATTGCTGACCATGCTCCTGGTTGCAGAAAGACCTGCCTGTACATTTTCAGCCGTGATGTCAAGGTTATTCCAGTCTACCGAATTATCTTTGCCTCTAATGCGCATAAGGGCCTTTTCCCTGCGGATGCTGTCAAGTCTTGTTCTATACATGTCTACCATGATCTCTGCCTGTTCCAGAGCAAGATCAGCCTGGTTCTTCAGTATGTCAAATTCGGCAGACTCCATTTCAAAAAGTGTGTCTTCCCGTTTCACGGAGTCTCCAATATTGAAGTAAATATGTTTGACATACCCCATATAACGGGCACCGATCATCTTTTGATTGTCAGAAACAACGGTACCGGTAATGTTTAGCGATGCAGAAAATAGAGAAAGTGTTAAAAAGAGAAGTGTGAAGATGATTTTTTTCATAATGAATACCTTTTTAATATTATTGATGAAGTTAAACAATTTAGATAATTATATTTTATACTAATAAAGTTAAAAGTAAAGTAGAATGCTAGTTTGAAATAAAAAGAGTATGGAAAGTGTTACGAGATGTTTAGTAAAAATCCCACCGTGAAGGTGGGAATGAATTTTAGAACGTATATGTAAGTTGGAAAGATAGAGAGTTTTCCTGGTGACTTGTTGAAATTTGATCTGGATTATATAAACTATAACCTTGGAATGCACCAATATCAAATGTTTCTGTGTTTTCAGGAGAATAAACATAAGCTAAGTCAATTGCAAACGCCTGAGTTAATTCATATGTACCACCGACTGTATAATGCTGTT
>CAZCBU010000001.1:0-3697 GCA_964496995.1 uncultured Sulfurovum sp. | reverse complement strand
TTTTGAACCATGCGATCCCGAATTTGTCAGCGATATCGGCACGTACTTCTTCAATGACCATATCGGTTGCCAGCGAGTTGGGGCAGACATCCACACAGTTGGTACATAAAAAACAACTTTCAAAAATATTCTTTGCATTCTTATCCAGTTCCAAATGCCCCTGCTGATATGCACCGAGCAGATCAATAAATCCACGCGGAGAGGTGGTCTCATCAGGATTGATCTGGTGGATCGTACACACAGGAATACATTTCCCGCATTTAATACAGTCATCAGATGTTTCTGTGAAATTGAAAATGTCTTCTGGTTGTTTCAAGTTCATTTCCTTATCGCCCGTTTATGATCAAAGGTGGGCAATTGCCCACCCTACGGGGGTCTATTATTTTGTAGGGTGGGCAATTGCCCACCATTTGCTATACAGTCTTAGAGAAACTCTTTTTGTTTCCGCCATATTGATGCATATAGGCATCAAACGGCATGGCAATGTTTCTGATGAGCAGGGTTCCTGTGGTTCCTACTGTTATTTTCTCATCTGTGATCGTCATCAGGTCTGCCTCTGCGAACTCTTGCAACTCTGCCAATGCATCAGCAAAATATGTATTGAAATCGATATTATGCTCTTTTTCAACACGTTTAATGTCTATGCTGAAATTTGCCATCAGTTCCATGATCACTGCTTTACGCAGGTAGTCATCTTCGCTTAGGCTTACCCCTTTTTCAAAAGGCAGTCTACCGGCATCAATAGCGGCTTCATAGACTTTCATATCTTTGGTATTCTGTGCATAGTAGTGAGATCCTTCACCGATACTGGTAAGCCCTATACCTATGAGGTTCGCGCCGCCTTTGGTGGTGTACCCCTGAAAGTTCCTGTGCAGTTCACCTTTTGCAATGGCAGCGAAGAGTTCATCTTCAGGCTTTGCAAAGTGGTCCATACCTACCATTTTATACCCGTTGCTTTCAAAAAAGTCAATAGTATATTGGAATATTTGTAGTTTTACATCCGGTGACGGCAGTGTGGTCTCATCAAATTTACGCATGGTCTTTTTCAGCCAGGGTACATGTGCATAGTTGAAGACAGCCAGTCTGTCAGGTCCCAGAGTAAAGGCTTCGGAAAGTGTTTTCTTGAAACTCTCAAAAGTCTGGTACGGAAGTCCGTAGATCAAGTCAACGTTAATGGAGTTGATACCGTATTTTCTTGCAAGATCAACTGCTGCTTTGGTCAGATCATAAGGCTGGATACGATGGATCTCCTGCTGTACTTTCGGGTCAAAGTCCTGTACACCGAAGCTGATACGGTTAAACCCGTGTTTTTTAAAGACTTTCATTTGATCTTCATTGAAGAAACGGGGGTCGATCTCACAGGAGATCTCCGCTTCACTGCTCCAGTTCGGGAACTTTGACTTCACATAAGAGACGATCTCATCGAGCTCAAATGCTTTGTAAAAAGTCGGGGTTCCTCCGCCAAAGTGGAACTGGATCACTTCCCGGCTCGTGTCAAGATGCTTAGCAAGAATGTCGATCTCTTTTTTCAAGTATTCTATATACTGGCTGAGTTTCTCTTCCTTGGAAGTAAAGACCACGTTACATCCACAGAAGTAACAGGCAGAACGACAGAATGGCAGGTGAATGTAAAGTGAGAGTTTCTCTGTTCCCTCTTCAAGGTATTTGAGATAGGCTTCATAGCTGAAGTCTTCATTGAATTCCAGTGCGGTAGGGTAAGAGGTATATCTTGGTCCAGGTTTGGAATATTTACTGAATTTTTCGAAATCGATGTTGCTCAAGGTTTTTCCTTTGGAAAAAGCGTTCAGCGTTCAGCGCTAAGCGTTCAGGGAATATCTCTGATGCTTAAACTGAAACTAGATACGCATTTTGTTATTCTTTATTTGTTTACTTAAATTCTTAACGCTTAGCGCTGAACGCTGAACGCTTGGTTGGATCAGCGATGCTGATCCAGCCATACCATGATCCCCTTCTGGGCATGCAGTCTGTTCTCTGCTTCGGAGAAGATCACTTCAGCATGCTTTTCAAAAGTCTCTTCACTGACCTCATATCCTCTGTATGCCGGGAGACAGTGTAGGAAGATCGCATCTTTTTTTGCAAGAGCCATCATCTTTTCATCGACCATATATCCTTCAAAGGCTTTGAGGCGGATCTCTTTTTCTTTTTCCTGACCCATGGATACCCAGGTGTCTGTTGTGACAACATCACAGTCTTTGACGGCAACTTTTGGATCATGTCCGAATGTGATCTTGGCACCACTCTTTTTTGCGATCTCAAGGGCTTCCTTGACGATCTCTGCATCACAGGCATACCCTTCAGGGGTAGCTACTCTCAGTTCAAATCCGAGTTTGGCAGCCAGCATGAGCCATGAATGGGTCATGTTGTTCCCGTCACCTACGTAAGCAACGACAGGATCCTTCTCTTTGTCGAATTCTATCATTGTCAGATAGTCTGTCATAAGCTGCACCGGGTGGAAAGAATCTGTAAGACCATTGATGACCGGTACCTTGGAATACTGTGCAAACTCTTCAAGTTTGGACTGCTCAAAGGTACGTATCATGACCATGTCCACCATACGGCTGATGACCCTTGCAGTATCTTTCATAGGCTCTCCCCGACCCAGCTGGATATCATTGGATGAAAGAAACAGACCGACACCTCCTAGTTGGTAGATACCCGTTTCAAAACTGACACGCGTACGTGTAGAGCTTTTTTCAAATATCATACCCAGTGTCTGATGTTCCATATAGGGAACAAATTTACGCTGTTTGGTCTGTGTTTTGATCTTTTGTGCCAGTGCGATCATCTCCAAGATCTCTTCTTTGCTGAAATCTTTGAGTGTTAAAAAATGTCTCATAGGACTATCCTTATTTTAACCCTATATAGAGGTTAAAAATTTAAAAGAGATTATTTTACCATAAAAGGGTTGAAAGTTGTTATAAAGCAGGTTTAGGTACGTCTTTCCCAAGTTCCGTGGCAATGGCATAAGCAACAAGGTGGGCTATTTTCTTCAGTCTGGGTTTGAGCCATTTCGTCTGTTCATCACAGGTGATCTCTCCCAGTTCCAGTACTAAAAATTTTTCTGCATCAATTTTCCTGTATGCATAATAGTGTTTCAGATTCTCTGTGAAATTGTCCTGGTGCCATCTGAAAGGATAGTAGGCTTTATAAAGTTTTTCCCACTGTCGTGCAAAATCATAGGAATCTTTATTGGGGTAGCCTATAGATGCTCCGGAGTGGCATACTCTTTTGGCTGAGTCAAAGTGAATCGAAACTGCGATCTTAGCTTTGAGAAAAGGTACTTTTGCCGGAATACGCTTTACATCAATATTCCACGATCTCAATCGTTTCGTGACCTCATTGGCAACAAAGGTATTCCATTCTGTTTCTTTGTAGAGTGAACCTGTAGCACCGGTATTGCCGGAGATCCGGTCTTCATGACCCGCCTGGATGATCACAGAAACAGGCTTTGTCGTGGCCCAGTACATAATGAAAGCTACAAGAAAAATAATAAGTAGGGCAAAAAAGGCACCGGCTCTGTTTTTACTATACATCTATTTTTGTAAAAGTACCGCAGCCTCTTTTGCATGGTAGGTAATGATAATATCTGCACCGGCACGTTTAAATGCCATAAGGGTCTCCATCATGACTTTATCATAGTCGATCACTCCTGCTTTGGCTGCCATTTTAAGCATGG